>CALARO010000378.1 GCA_937888935.1 uncultured Clostridia bacterium | reverse complement strand
CAAAGCGCAGACCGCCTTTGTAAGGGCCGATCGCGCTGTTAAACTGCACGCGATACCCCTTGTTTACGCGCACCGCGCCGCTGTCGTCCACCCACGCCACGCGGAAGGAAACCGCGCGTTCCGGCTCGGTAAACCGCTCTAAAAGCGCGGCTTTTTCATATTCCGGATGCTTTTCGAAAACGGGCGCGATCGAAGTTAAAATTTCCGTCGCCGCCTGATGAAACTCTTTCTCACCCGGGTTTTTTGCAATCAATTCGCTTAATACTCTTTCTACGTAGCTCATGCTTTCTTTCCTTTTCCGCCGGATATGCGGATTTATTTAATCGACTTTTTGAAATATCCTTGAATATATTATCACTTTTCCGAATGAAAATCAACTGTTTGCGCGGGGCATTTTTAAAATTTTCCCAATTTTTTTCGCTTATATCATTCGCCGCCTCGCCCCATTAAAACGCCCGTCAAAACGCTTCGCCAACGCCGCTTCGCCAACGCCGCTTCGCCGTACCCGCCGCCCGCACCGCTTTCCGCCGCTTTCGCCCGAAGGTTTTTCATCGTCGCCCGGCACGTCCGGCTCGGCTTCGCCCGCTTTCGTCATGCGATAAATCGCCTGCGCTGCTTCGCCCCGCGTCACGTAATCGCCGGGTTTGATCGCCCCGATTTCTTCCGCGCTTACGATCTTCACGGAAAATAGCGCGGCAAGTATTGCCTTATCGCTTTCATTCCAGACCGAAAGATCCGCCCCCGCAAGCAACGCCGCGTTTTCGTTCATCGCAACGCCTTTCGCTTTCACGGCTTTTGTACAGCGCATAGTACGCCGCTTTATACGTCAGCGCGTCATACGCCTTGATCTGTAACCCGTCCACAAGAGAGTATTCGCGCGCGGTTTTGAATTGCTCGTAAGACTGATGATTCGAATTCGCGTCGGCATACGCCCTGTTTCCGCCAGTCAGTCCCGAAGCTCTCACCACCGCGCCCACGAAATCGCCCCGTTCCGCAATCTCTTCGGTAAGGAAAAGCGTTTCCGTCTTGCCCGGCATATAGTTTTTAATCGCCTCTATCGCGTTCGCATATTCGCCGCCTATATCCCGATAGCTTCCGAAAGACGGCTTCGTTTCCGAAACTTTCGTCCGCACAATTTCGTAATACGTGGCGTTGTCGCCGAGTTTCATCGTGATCACGGTAAACCCGTTTTCGTTTTTTTCCACGCTCGCTTTCCTGTCGTCCGCGCGCACGCCCGAACTGTTTAAAATATACACGTCGAAATCATCGTAAGTCTTTAAAACGATTTTGCCGAGAACGGGTTGCACCAGAATCGGCGCTGTGCCGAGCGACGTAATCGTAGTGCCGTCCGCCGAGATTTCCGCGCCCGTGTTTCTCGACTGCGCCACCGCCGTCACCAGCAGTTTTTCCGCGCCCCGTTCTTCCGCCTTGTACGCCATGCCTTCAAGACGGCTGAAAAAGCAATCGCGGATATACGTTTCCTTGCCCGTCGAGCCGAACGCATACGAATCCATCGAATAAATCCGCTCTTCGTAGGGCATGTATTGCATCACCTTTTCGTAATAATAATCGAGATACTCGTCAAACGTGTTCAATCCCGCTTTCTGATATGCCATCGTTCCGCCGATTTCCGGACTGTGCAAAAGCACCGTTTCAAACGCCTTTCCGGGGTAGTTTTCCGAAAAGTAAATGTATTCGTCCAGCAGATAATCGGCTACGTCCGCATACGCCCGCTGCAATCTGTCGGGATTTGCCGCTTCCAATGCAAGCGCAAACGTCGGCTCGTCGTATGCCATATACCCGTAAAACGTGTCGCTGTCCTTCCACTTTTGCAGCGTGGGGTGCAATTTCCGATCCACCCACCAATGGGAACCGCGGTCGCACCCGTGGTTCCTTTTCATTTGTGTAAAAGGCGTTGCAGGTATAATCGTTAAGACAAAAGTCGCAGAAAAGAAAATTTCTTACGATTGGCTTACTAAACCCCGTCAAAACGGAAAGTTTGTAAAGAGAACTAAATAATATACGATTTAAGGCGATAGAACGTTGATTCTACCGCCTTTTTCTATACCTTTGATAAAGTTTCAGTCGTCCGATTTATCGCCTTTCGTCGTCACGTTGTAGCACAGTGAAAATCGCAAGTCAACGGCAAAAAATTCTTGCTACGACTTTTAATTGCGTCAGAGATAGCAACGCAACAATTTTTGTGCTTGTTCGTTGACTTCCGTGTAA
>CALARO010000377.1 GCA_937888935.1 uncultured Clostridia bacterium | reverse complement strand
GAAGCACAATCGCCGCGCCTTTGCCCGTCGTTGTCGTTTCGATCGCCGACTGATATTTGCCGAACAACAAGCCGCCGATAATCACGGGCAGGCACACGAAAAAGCCCATCAGAAAGCCTTTCCACGGGCGGTATTCCTTATGCGCCTTATAGCCCGTAATCGTAAGATCGCTGCCGAGTTCTTCCGCCGAACGCCGCTTCATATTGCCCGATACCAACTGCTCGAAATGCGTTCCGCCGCACCCCCAGGACATCAGCGCGTTGTACGCCACCGCGATAATCCCGCAGATAATCGAAGCCGTAAGCACCGTCGAGCGGGAAACGTTCCCCCCGTCGTCCGTATGCTTTCCCAGCACCACAAGCAGCATGCCGCTCATCGCAAGGTACATAAAGAGCGGCACAAGCGAGTGTACCATGCACTCGCGCACCGTGCGCCACACCTTGCCCGCATTTTTCTTGAATTTATTCATTTCTTTCGTGTTCTCCTGCCGTAAAACTTTTTTTCGCCGACCGCGCCGCGCGCAAGCCGCCGTTTCAATGCCGTTTAAATATATTCTCGCTGTGCGTGCGAGCCTACGCAGCAAAGCACATCGTAAGCGATCGTCCCCGCCGCCCGCGCCGTATCTTCGGCGTTTTTCATCACGCAGATTTCCTTGCCGCGCGGCTGAAAACCCCGTCGGATCGTGCAATCCATACACGGCAACGCCGCGTTTTCGCCGCCGCTCATGCCGTTTTGCATTTTCCTGAAAAACCCGCCGCCGTAACCCGCGTTCACCGCGTGCAGCTTTTCGCCGCGCTCGCCCGTCCGCTCGCCGTAGCCGATAAAGCCGCTTTGGTAAGTGCGGCTTTCGATACACCGCGCATACGCCTTCATCGCCGGGCGCACCGGGGAAAACGCCTTGCCGCCCCTGCCGCGCTTCACCGCCGCAAGCGGCAGACACCCTTCGGGCAGATACCCGTATAAGCCCAGCCCCACGCGCACCATATCGAAATAGAAATCGCTTGAAAGGCACGCGCCCGCCGTGGCGGATAAATGCCGCGTGAGCTTTCCGAAAAACCTTTCGGCAGCCGCGCATTGCTTTAAAAATAAATCCCGCTGCGCTATTGCGTTTTCCAAACGATTTACGCCGGCAAGGTGAGAAAAAATCCCTTCCACGCGCACGCCCGCGCAATTTTTCAAAAGCTCGCACACCCGCGTAAACGCCGCGCCGTCGCACCCGAAACGGTTCATTCCCGTGTTGGTTTTGATATGCGCGCGCACGAATTTTTCTTCGCCTTTTTCGCCGCCGCGTTCGCCGGAAGCGGAAAGCTTATTCAAAAACGCCGCCGCGCTCGCCGCAAAACAGGCTACGCACGCGCTGTCTACGCTCATAATGCAGCCGCGCAACGCTATTTCTCTCGCTTCGGCTTCGTCGGCGGGCGGAGT
>CALARO010000376.1 GCA_937888935.1 uncultured Clostridia bacterium | reverse complement strand
ATTTTTCAGCCGCTTGAAATGGACAATTCAAGTTTTGATAATCGAAAAGCGAATTTTTCCCAGATGTATCAAGCGGAAGAAAACGGAAAAATATACCTTGTGGGTAGTGAAAATCATTTGATATTATCGAAAAATTACGAAAGCGGCGGCGCGGGGCTTATTTCTACCGTAGAAGATTAAGCAAAATTTTCTCGATTTCTTGCGCAAGGCGGCGTAAATGCAAGAGGAGAAAGGTTGTTGGGAGAATCGTATATAAAACTGATGGCGAGCGAACAGGTGGAAAAGATTGCAGTGAAAAATAATTTTACATGCGTGCAGGGCGACGATTACGGTTACGGTTTCGGCGTGCGTGTGAGAAAACGTGCGACGGATTGGGGGCTTCCGCCCGGAGAGTACGGCTGGGACGGGGCGGCGGGAAGTTATCTGATGATCGATCCGAAAAATAAGATTTCGATAGTGATCGGCATGAATATTTTAGGGTGGCCGTATCTTTTTACGGGAAAACACTTGGAAATCGTTCGCGCGATTTATGATGTTTTAACCGCTGAACATTTTGTAGATTAAAATCATGGGATTCGAAAAATTTCCTAATGTCAAAAAAAGAAAGCAAATAAAAATAAGTCGGTCGGCAGTCACATTGTTATTTTTGTGTTGGCTGGTGTATACGTGTTCTTATATCGGAAAATTAGGGTATAGCGCGAATATCGTAAGTATTGAAAGCAATTTTGAAGTGACGCATGCAGCGGCTGGGATGGCAAGTACGTTTTTCTTTTTTTCATATGGTGCTGGGCAGATTGTTAACGGAATTTTCTGCAAGCGGTATCGATTAAAGCCACTTGTTTTTTGTGTATTGCTAATCTCTGCAATGTGCAATTTTGTCGTGGGAACAATAAATAATTTTGCTGTTGTAAAATATTTGTGGTTGATAAACGGGGCAGCTTTATCGGTGTTGTGGCCGTCGTTGATTCGTTTGCTTTCAGAAACGTTGAAAAGCGAATATTTCCCGAAAACAGTAGTGGTAATGGGGACTACCGTTGCTATTGGTACCTTTGCGGTATATGGCTTGTCTGCATTGTTTGTGGCGATAGGTAATTACAGAGTAATTTTTTATGTTGCTTCGGTTCTGCTTCCTACGATTGCGTTGGCATGGATTTTCATTTACGATAAGTTGACAAAAAACTGTTTAGAGGAAAAAAATAAAGAAATGCAGAGTACTGAACGATTGCTTGAAAACCGAGAGCAAAATAAAGAAAAAAACAAAAAAACGTTACTATTTTCAATTGTTTCACTCGGTTTTTTTGCGATTATTACAAATCTTGTGAAAGACGGTCTCACTTCTTGGGTACCGGTGATTTTGAAAGAACAATATGGTGTATCCGATTCAATTGGAATTATTTTAACATTAGTTATGCCTGTGTTGGCATTGTTCGGTACGTCCGTAGCGGTACTTTGCAACAAAAAAATTCACGATTTTGTAGATCTTTGCGGTATAGCTTTTTTCCTGATAACTATACTTACATTTTGTTTGCGGATTGCCGGAGGAAAAAATAGAGGAATGGTCATTACTCTTGTCTGTCTTGCCGGGGTGTCACTTTTGACTTCGGCTACTAACAATGTGATTACAAGTATGGCACCGATGTATTTAAAAGAACGATTCAATTCTGGTATGCTTGCCGGAGTGATGAACGGACTTTGCTATGTAGGAAGTACTTTAAGCGCATACGTACTTGGCGTATTTGCGGACTCTCGTGGTTGGAATGATGTGTTTTTGTTTCTTGCTTCATTGAGTGCTGTTTGTGTAGCGGTATCGTTAACTTATTTTATTGTCAACAAAAAAGACAATAATTATCGTGTTTAATATAAGCGCGCATTTCGTAGAATTTATGACTATAAGAAAAGAAGAATTTAAGTATAACGGATATAAAGCGGCGGTGCTTTTTCCCGATAATTTCAACGGGAAATGGGTGTGGAAAATGGAATTTTTTTATGCGTTCGATCAGGCGGAACAAGAACTTTTTACCAAAGGGTATGCGCGCGTGTATTATGAAATCAGCGATATGTACGGGGCGATCGTGCGGTGCGGCTGATGCACGCGTTTCACTTACATTTACGCGAAAAATACGGTTTAAAAACGAAGCCGTATCTGTTCGGATTTTCGCGCGGCGGGTTGTACGCGTACAATTATGCGTTGTATTATCCCGAATACGTGGAAAAATTGTATCTCGACGCGCCCGTATTGAATTTAAAATCGTGGCCGCCGCGCGGCTCGAAAGAACACGCCGAGCTTTTGGAAGAGTATTTATTAAGCGAAGAAACGTTTGAAAAATATGCGTTCAGTCCGATAGATCGGCTGGAAGAATTTGCGAAAAATTGCCTGCCCGTGCTGATTGTGGCGGGCGACGCGGACGGCGTAGTGCCGCATAGCGAAAACTGCGAAATTATGGTGAATTACTACCGCGAGCACGGCTTGAAAATCGGGTATATTTTAAAGTCGGGTTGCGGGCATCACCCGCATTCGTTAGAAGACGTAACACCGATTATTCGGTTTATAGAAAAATAATTTTTAAGGAGAAAACAACAATGGCAGAATCAAGACTTATCGGAAGCTAG
>CALARO010000375.1 GCA_937888935.1 uncultured Clostridia bacterium | reverse complement strand
GGAAATCGACGAAGAAAAGAATCTTCTGAAAAACGACGGAAGCATCCGCGATATTACGGGCAAAAATTCGAAAGTGCGCGTGTTGATTATTCCCACAAACGAAGAGCTTGTGATCGCGAGAGAAACGCTGGCGTTGGTGTAAAACCGCTTATTTGCGGGAATTTTCGGAAAAATTCGTTCGGAAAGCGCGAAAAACGGAAAATTTGCCGCGCGCGGGCGAATTTCTTTGAAAAATCTTCGAAAAAGAAAGAAAAAAGCAGCGAAAAAGCATTGACAAACGCGGATAAATATACTATAATTTTAAAGTCGGCTTTATGATGATACTTGACGTAAAAAAACTTAACGGATTGAAAGAATATACCGGAACGGCGGAATTTACGTTCGAGCCGAAGGCTGAGCTGATTGATATTCCTTACGTTTCCTTTGCCGGAAACGCGACGGCGAAGATTTCTTACGAGATTTTCGAAGACGGCGCGGTGGAAGTAAGGGGAAGCGTGAAGTACCGTTTGAAAGGACTTTGTTCGCGATGCCTGAACGAGACGGAAACGGACGTGGAAAGCCCGATCGACGCGGTGTATCTCACCGAAGACAACGGCGAAGATTACGCGTACAACGGCTATAAAATCGATCTCGCCGAGCTTTTCAACGATACGATCGTCTTCTCGCTGCCGAACGTTTTTACCTGCGGGGACGGCTGCAAGGGCGCGCCCGATGGAACGGACGGCGTGAAAATATCTGATCAGGCCGACGGAAAATTACGAAAAAAAGATTAAATATGAGGTGTTAAAATGGCAGTACCTAAGAGCAAACAATCCAAGAGCAGGACAAACAAGCGTTTTGCTAACTATAAAGCGACGGCGGCTACCCTTGTGGAATGCCCCCATTGTCACGAGTTGACGGAAGCGCACAGAGTGTGCAAGAGTTGCGGCTACTACGACGGCAAAGAAGTGGTGGCTCAGAAAGAAGCGAAGAAGTAAGTTTTATCGCTGTATTTATGTTGCAATCGGGCGGGGCGCGCTATGCCCCCGCTTTTTTGCGTTATGGCGGCTGCTACGATTGTTGTATTTGGCGCGCCGTAAGGATTTCGCTGCGGCTGCGGCGGGTTCGGCGGGGGGGGGGGGGGGGAATAGGGTTTTTTGTGGGGGGGGGGGGGGCCCGGGGTG
>CALARO010000374.1 GCA_937888935.1 uncultured Clostridia bacterium | reverse complement strand
CCCGCCAGAAAATCGTCGGTGATCAGCACCGTGTCGCTTGCCGAAAGGTAATCTTTCGTAACGGCTACGTTGTACGTTTTTTTGTGGGTGTAAGAATACACCATCGAAGAATACTGCTCGCCAGATACGTTGGCGGAAGGGTGTTTTTTGGCGAATACCATCGGCACGTTCATTTCCATCGCCACCGCCGTGGCAAACGCGATGCCCGAAGCTTCCACCGTAAGCACTTTCGTAACGTTCTCGTTTTCGAACAGGCGGCGCGTTTCCTTTGCCATTTCTTTTAAAAACACCGCGTCTACCTGCTGATTGAGAAACGACCCCACTTTGAGTACGTTCCCGGGAAGCACCTGCCCTTCTTTGAGTATTTTCTCTTCCAAAGCTTTCATTTCGTAAAACCCTCTTTCGTTTTCTTTTGCCCGATTTTGTTTTCGCCGACTGCCTTAGCGCGTTAAAAATAAAAAAGCGACGAAAAAACCAATGTCTTTTCGCCGAATACGTTTCCCCCTCTTCCTTTCCGAAACGAAAAGAAAAAGGAAAAACTGCTCGATAGTCGCAGTTGGTTTTCGGGTACTGCGGTAGAGACGTTCCCACCACTTCAGAGAACATATATCGGCTTTTACTTTATGAAATTTTCGTTCGCTCTCACGAGCTTGTCTACACTATACCATACTTCTTTTAAATTGTCAAACGCACAAACCGAAAAATCCGAAAATAACTTTTTTTTGTGAGTTTTTTTCACTTTATGTAAACTTTCTCGTCACAAATCGCGCTTTTTTCTTCTTTTTCGCGCTTTTTTGCCTTTATTCGTCTTTATTCGGCAACCGTTTCCGCCGAAGCTTCCGCGCCGTCGGCATTGCCTTCCGCGGCGTCTTCGGCAGATTTTTCCTGCGTGCGCAAGCCTACGCCTCCCACGCCCGCGATATTATCCACGGGCAGCGTGAACACCACGCCGCCGCCGTCCGTTTTCAAGCCGACTTTCTTTAAAATCGCTTCGGTGATCGCGTTTTTGCCGTCGTTTTTGGCAAGAATCAAAAGCACGTCCGTTTCCTTTTGCAGCGTAACGCCGATGAGCTGTTCCGCCTTTTTATCGCCGAGCGTGGCAGCCGTAAGCACCGTGCCGCCCGCCGCGCCCGCCGCGCGCGCCGCTTCCATCGCTTCTTCGGCAAACCCTTTTTGCATTGCGGTGACGATCAGACAATATTCCCTTTGCGTTTTCACTTTTTTACCTCCGTTTTTTTCCGTATCCGGCACGCTCTTTTTCAAAGCGTTCGCCACTATCGCCGACGCGCCCGTAAGCGGCACGGTGAAACATATCCCCTTGCCCGCGAGATACAAATGCATGTTTTCGCGGATCTCTTTTAAAACCGTCTCTTCCGCCCGCTCGGGAAACAGCGAAATCACGATCTTCTTTTCCGTTTCGCCCAAGCCTAAATAGTCCAGCACCGAGCTTCGCGCCGTACCTTTCGCGTCCGCTTCGTAAGAAAGCGCGGCGCACGAGCCGTTAATAAGTTCGGTGAGCTTTTCCGCGTCGCGCAGCGTTAAAATGCCCACGAGCGCCTTTAAATTGCCGCTGCGATCGGACTTTGCCGCGCCCGCCGCCTTGCCGCCCGCGCCCGCCGCGCGCTTCGATTGCAGTTTTTTCAATACCGTTCTGCCCTTTTCCATGTTTTTGCGCCCTCCGTCAGTCGATTTCGAAATTAAGGAACGTATCCTCTTCGCTTAAAAACGTCCGTTTGTAAATCGCCGTCTTGCGCTTGTACGTTACGCCTAAAATCTGAATGGATATGAGCGGCGCAAGAGCAACGAGCGCAACCGAGCCGAACGCGAGCGTCATCGTCTGACCCGGAGCGAGAATTTCGCACGCGCCTTTCGCCATTGGCAGCACGAACGAAGATACCATCGCGCCGCTTGCCACGCCGCCCGAGTCGAACGCGATGCCCGTAAACATCGACGGGCAGAAAATCATTAAAATCAACGCGATCGCGTACCCCGGCACAAGCACCCACATGATATTGAAACCCGCGATCATTCTGAAAAACGCCAGCGCAACCGCGAACGAAACGCCCGCGCACAGGCCGCCGTTCATCGCTTTCGCCGTGATCGCGCCCGCGCTCGAATGTTCCACTTCTTTATTGAGTACGTACACCGCAGGCTCGGCAGCCACGATAAAGTAGCCGATCACCGCGCCCACAGGCACAAGCAGCCACCCGTGCGCCTTGCCCGCCAGAATTTTGCCCATCTTCGCGCCGACGGGCATAAACCCCACGTTCGCGCCCGTGAGAAAGAACGTAAGCCCCGCGAACGTGTATATAAGTCCCACGATCACTTTGATCGACTGCCGCTTGGTGAACGCGCGCGTGAATAACTGAAACAGCGCGAAAAACGCCACGATCGGCGAGAGCGCAAGC
>CALARO010000373.1 GCA_937888935.1 uncultured Clostridia bacterium | reverse complement strand
TTAAAATACAAGCTAATACAGCGAGTTTAAATTCTCACGTCGCCCGTTTCGCCGAGCAGATCGGCATATTTTTTCAAAATCGGGTTCACGTCTTTTTCGATAAATTCGGTAACTTGCGAAGGCGCTCTTCCGATAAACTTTTTCGCGTCGAGTATTTCGTTCAATTTCCCGTGTACCGCGCCGAATTTTTCGTCGGCTTCAATCAGATCGAGCAAATTATTTCCTTCCCCGTCGCGTTTCACGCGAATAGCCGCCTGCATCGAAAGCTGCCGGATTTCTTCATGCAAATCCTGCCGGTTGCCGCCGGCTCTCACACATTCCATCAGAATATTTTCCGTAGCCATAAACGGCAATTCTTCCCGCACGTGCTTTTCAATCGTCTTTTCGTACACCACAATGTTTTCGGCAACGTTCATATAAACGTTCAGAACAGCGTCCACCGTTAAAAACGCCTGCGCGTTCACAATCCGGCGGTTCGCCGAATCGTCCAGCGTCCGTTCCATCCATTGCGTGGAAGAAGTAATCGCCGCATTGATCGGCAGAGAAAGCATATACCGCGCCAACGCGCAGATTCTTTCGCAACGCATCGGGTTTCGCTTATACGCCATCGCCGAAGATCCGATCTGATTTTTGCCGAACGGCTCTTCCAATTCTTTCATACTCTGCAAAATCCGCAGATCGTTCGCGAATTTATACGCGCTTTGCGCAATCTGCGAAAGCACACACAAAACGTTGTAATCGAATTTCCGCGGATACGTCTGCCCCGTCACCGAATACGCCTGCGTGTACCCCACTTTCGCAAGCACGCGCTTTTCCAACTCTTTCACCTTTTCTTCGTCGCCGTCGAAAAGTTCCATAAAGCTCGCCTGCGTTCCCGTCGTGCCTTTCACGCCGCGCAGCCGCACCGTGGAAATCAGGTGTTCGAGATTTTCCATATCCAGGCATAAATCCTGCAACCACAGACACGCCCGCTTGCCCACCGTAGTCAGCTGCGCCGGTTGCAGGTGCGTAAACCCGAGCGTAGGCAAATCCTTATATTTCAAGGCAAAATTTTTCAGCTTGTCCATCACGTTCACAAGCTTTTCGCGAATAATTTTCAAAGCGTCGTCAATCATGATCGCTTCGCTGTTGCAATTCACAAAACAACTCGTCGCCCCGAGATGAATAATCGGCGCGGCGGTTTTCGCCTGCTCGCCGTAAGCTTTCACGTGCGCCATCACGTCGTGCCGCACTTCTCGTTCGTAGGCTTCCGCCACTTCGTAGTTAATATCGTTCTGATACTTCTTTAATTCGTCCACCTGCGCCCGCGTAACAGGCAAACCGAGTTCCGATTCCGCTTCCGCCAACGCCACCCAGAGCTTACGCCAAAGCTTAAACCGCTTCTCATCCGAAAACGCGTACTGCATTTCCTTGCTTGCATAGCGCGTAATCAATGGATTCTGATACGTAGAATAATCCGTCATTCTGCACCTCACCGTCGCCGCGCCCGAAAAATCGCCGCGGCAAACCAAAAACAACTCACATTTTTTCCGGCTCGGGATAGCTTTCGCCGAACGTTTCCGCCGTCACTTTCGCGATTTTCTGTTCCGAAAGCGGCTTGTCATTCCAATCCGTCTTAACGTTTGCAATCTCGTCCACCGTTTCGATGCCTTCGATCACCTTGCCGAACGCCGCGTACTGCCCGTCGAGATAATCCGCGTCTTCGTGCATCACGAAAAACTGCGACCCGCCCGAATTTTTATCCATGGCGCGCGCCATCGAAAGCACGCCGCGCACATGCGAAATATCGTTTTTCTTAAACCCGTTCGCCGAAAATTCGCCCTTGATTTTGTACCCCGGACCGCCCGTCCCGATGCCATCGGGATCGCCGCCTTGTATCATAAACCCCGCAATCACGCGGTGAAAAATCAAACCGTCGTAAAACCCTTTCCCCGCCAGATACAAAAAATTATTCACCGTATTCGGTGCTTTTTCGGGATAAAGCTCCGCTTTAAAAGTCTTTCCGTTTTCCATCGTAAACGTCACTATCGGATTTTTCATAGTTAACCTCTCTCTTATAATCTTCTCGTCTAATCTTCTCGTCTTAATTTTCTTCCGCCGCAGCCGAAGCGGCAAGCAAATCGGCGTATTTTTCCACTTTCACGCCCGCTTCGTCAAAAAGTTGCAGCGAAAACTCGTCGGGATACCCTTCCTTATACACCACGCGCGTAATGCCCGCGTTGATAATGATTTTCGCGCAGATCACGCACGGCTGATGCGTGCAATACAAAGTCGCGCCCGAAACGTTAATGCCGTATCTCGCCGCCTGTATCACGGCGTTCTGCTCGGCATGCACGGCAAAACAAAGTTCTTGTTTCGTGCCGCTCGGCACGTTCAGTTTGCGGCGCAGACATTCGCCCTTTTCTTCGCAGCTTCTAACGCCCGTGGGCGCGCCGTTATAACCCGTTGTCATCACGCGCTTGTCGCGCACGATAATCGCCCCCACGTGACGGTTTTCCTGAAAGCAGCTCGACCACCCGGCCACCGTTTCCGTCAATTCCATAAACCGCTTATCCCATCTGATAGATTTCGGCATACGCGAGTCTCCTTCTTGCATAATTTCATAAACGAAATTTCATCGTCTTACTGCATAAGTATAGCACGTTCTTCGAAAAAAATCAATGTTTTCCGTTGCAAAACCCCGAAAAAAACGCGCTCGCCGCCCCGATTTTCTCAAAAATTTTCCAAACCGGGAAAAAATCCGCCGTTTCCGCCCGATTTTTCCTTTTGCGTTGTTTGACAGCGAAAAAATGCGTTTATAATATTCCGGTAAGAAAAATGCCAGGCGGTACGCCAATCAAAAAACAAAAAGCGAAACGCGCGGCAAAATTTATCGGAGGAATGATTATGAACGTAAAACCTTTATTCGACAAAGTAGTCGTGGAAAACGTAACGGTTGAGGAAAAGACAAAATCCGGTTTTTTCCTTCCCTCTTCCGCGCAGGAAAAACCGCAGACTTGCGTAGTGGTAGCCGTAGGTCCGGGCGGACTTGTAGACGGTAACGAAGTAAAAATGCAGGTCAAACCCGGAGATAAAGTGCTGTGCGCAAAGTACGCAGGCACGGATTTCAAGGTAGACGGCAAAGAATTTACGATTATCAGGCAAAGCGACATTCTCGCTATCGTCGAAGACTAATCCCCTTACGGCGGTATAAATATAAAAAAGACAAAGATTGAATAAGGAAAGGAGATACACATATTATGGCTAAACAGATCAAATACGGCGACGACGCAAGAAAAGCTCTCGAAGCGGGCGTAAATGTCCTTGCCGACACGGTAAAAATCACTCTCGGCCCTAAGGGCAGAAACGTAGTACTCGATAAGAAATTCGGCGCGCCGCTCATCACGAACGACGGCGTAACAATCGCAAAAGAAATCGAACTTCCCGATCCGTTCGAAAATATGGGCGCGCAGCTCGTGAAAGAAGTTTCCACCAAAACGAACGACGTCGCGGGCGACGGTACTACCACCGCGGTGGTTTTGGCGCAGGCGATCGTTCGCGAAGGCTTGAAAAATCTCGCGGCGGGCGCGAACCCCATCATTTTGAGAAGCGGTATCGAAAAAGCCGTCGATGAAACGGTGAAGCACTTAAAGTCCATTTCCAAATCGGTGGAAAGCCAGAAAGCTATCGAGCAGGTGGCATCCATTTCCGCAGGCAGCAAAGAAGTGGGCGCGCTGATTGCCAACGCGATGGAAATCGTCGGTAAAGACGGCGTAATCACCGTGGAAGAAGGCAAGTCGATGAATACCGAACTCACCACCGTAGAAGGCATGCAATTCGATCGCGGCTACGCTTCCGCTTATATGGTTACGAACACCGATAAAATGGAAGCCGTTCTCGACAATCCTTACATTCTCATCACCGATCGCAAAGTATCCTCTTTGCAGGAAATTCTTCCGATTATCGAGCCGCTCGCTCAGCAGGGCGCAAGGCTTCTGATCATCGCGGAAGACGTAGAAGGCGACGCGCTTGCCGG
>CALARO010000372.1 GCA_937888935.1 uncultured Clostridia bacterium | reverse complement strand
GCGTAACGCCGCTCTTAAATCCCGTGAGCAGAAGCTCTCTGCCGGGAACGGACTCGCCCGCGCCGCTGCCGGTGGCGATCATCACGCCCCAATTTTCGAGATTGACTTTCAAAATCACCGTGTATTTGCCGTTGGTGATTAAAATGCCCGCGAGATCGCGCCTGTCGGCGTTCGTGAGTTCAATCGTTACGTCCGCCTGCCAATCCGTGCCTGTCATATGCTTGTAGTACTGCGTAACGCCGCGATTTTCCACGTAGTAATTGCCGCTTTCCGCGTTGTAATCAAGCCTGCCGCTGCCCGTGAGTTTCGTGCCGTTTACCTGCACGTCGCCCCACGCGTTTTCGATCACGCCGATCACCTTCGTAAAGCTCTTCGTTTCCGCCACGCTCTCTTCTTTGCCGTTCAGATCGGCGGAAGTTGTGGTGTCGTTCAAAGTAAACTCGGCTTCGCTTTCGTGATAGTCCGGGAACGTCGTAATCAGGCGGTAGCTGCCGTTGGTTTCAATCGTCCTGCCGCCGACTTCGTAGCTGCCTTCTTTGGGAAGGTACACGATCACGTAGCCGGAATCGTTGGGGATACCTTTATAGAACAGGCGTTTTTCGCTGCCGTAAATCTTATACGAACCGTTTTTCACAAGCTCGCCGTTCTGATCTTTGTACGCAATCACCGTTTTTACGAGATCTTTGCTATCGAACGCCGCGAAAGTTGCGGTAAACGTTACGTCGCCCGTCGGCGTGAATGTGTATTCGCACTCGTCGTTCATCGCCGCCGTGATTTCGTCGTATTTATCTTCGCCGTTCATGCCGATTTGCGTGAGTACGCCGCGGGAATTAGGCACAAACGAAACGGTGACTTCTTCGCCCTTCGGCACGGCGTACACGCTGCCCGTTACCGTGCCGTAGGTGCTTGCTCCGGGTACGTTTACGAAGTACATATATTCCGAAAGCTTTGCTTTCAGCTCGGCTTCTTTGCCTTCGTAATTTTCGTATTTATAGCCGAGAATTTCCACGCCCTGCGAAGTGTAAATGCCGCTGTATACTTTATCCTGCAAATCTTGAATACGTTCGCTCTTCCAATAGGTATCGCCGTAGAAATAATAGAACATATCGCCCTGTTTGATCACGCGGAACAGAACGGAATCTCCGCCGATGTCCGTAGCGATATTGCCGCCCGATACGCCGATTTTATTCTGCCAATGAAACGAGTCGATCTGACGGCAGGTTTGCAATTGCAGCGTGGCGGGCGCGCCGCTTGCCGATGAAGAATACACCGAATAATCCGCGTTGGAATTTTCGCTGATCAGCCCGAATCTGCCGTACACTTTATCGCCGCGAAGCTTAATATCCGAGCCGTCCGGGTTTTTATCGAGCGGCTTTAATTCGGCTTCAAACATAAAGTCTTTGGCATACGCGTTTTTCAGCCACAAAATCTGCGTTCTGCCCGCCGTGGTGTATAAATTGCCGCTTTCGTTTTTCGCCCAGCGATCGGTTGCCGTCACGCCGTTTTCCACGCTGCCGAAATCTTCATCCCGAATTTCGCCCGCGTAGCCGTCTTTATTAAAATGAAAATACGTTTCTCCGCCCCACGGGCCGGTGCCGAAATTTTGGGTGGTTCCCCCGCCGTAATTCACGTACATCTGAATGTCTTCGGGGTAGCCGTTTTCGCCGAGTTCGGCTTCGGTATAATACAAGTCTTTCCACGTGAGAAAAAGCTCCGCCGTCATCGTACATTCCGAATCGGTGTTCAGCTCGCCTTCCACGTGCGCCTTATAGTAGTACGGCACGCGGTTTTTCGAGCGGCAGTAGTACGGATCGAGCTGAAACTGAAAACACCGCGCTTCGTGATAAGCAAGCGTTTGAATATTGTAAGTTTCCGTACCCGTTTTGCAAAGATATACGTAAAACGTCGAACGGTTTGTAAACCGCGTGCGGTACGACATTTTCGGATCGGTGGCTTTCACCGCGATATACACGCCTTTCGCCGTAAAGTGCGTGGTGGCTTCCCATTCTTTGCCTTTCACCGACTGAGAGAGATAGTTTTTATTCTGCCAAGCCGCTTCGTTTAAAATGCCGTCGATTTTCATATCTTCATCCGGCGTGCCGGCAAACGGCTTATTGAACGTGTATTCGTACGGCTCGCTTTCCGCCGCGCTTGTTTCTTTTTCGGCGCAGCCGACTGCCCCGCACGCGAACGCTGCGGAAAAAAGCGCAGTTGCCAACAAGAGTTTCGTTTTTGTTTTCATCGTTTTTCCCCCTTTTTACTTGCCGAGTACCACGATTTCGGAAATTTTCAGCTCGCCTTTATCGTTGTACAAATCGCCTTTCTGCACCGAAATCGTAATGCTGTTCACCTTGATTTCGTTGAAGGTAGCCACCGCCGCGCTGCCCGGCTGCAAATTGCCCATGCCCGTTACGTATGCCGCCGCGTTATAAGGCAGATTTTTGATGAAACATTTCGTTTCTCCGCCCGTATGCCACGAAGGCGTTTCCGCTAAATCGAACTGCAAAAGCGAAATATTTTTAAACGCGTTGTCGGTATTGTACGAGTTGTACACAAGCACGCCGCGCACCGTTACGGGCGTATCGAACGTGAGCGTGATTTCGATGGTTTTATCTTTCTTTTCGGCTTGAAATTCTCTGTCTGAAAACTCGCCGCGCGTTACCCACATGCCGTCGTTTAAATATTTCAGGGTATCGCTTCTGCCGTTTTTCGCCGTGATTTTCGCCTGTTTCGCCACGTTTTTATAGCCCGTTGCAACTTCCGTTTTCGGCTGCAACGAAGTGGTAGGTCCGTTCGCGATCGGCATATAAATGCCCGTGTTTTCCATATACTGCATCGAGCAGGACGAAAGCGCGTAAAGCCGCCCCTGATCGAGTCCGCCGAACGGCGTTTGCCTTTCCCAATGCGCGATCCAGATCTCTTCGCCGACTTCCACAAACGATACGTGTCCGAGATTGCTCATGAAATCGTTTACCGAAGGATCTACGCCGAGAATATACGCGCCGTCTTCTACGTTCGGCTTGATAAACCCTTCGAGCGGATGATAACTGTACGCCGCCTTACAATCGTAGTCGCCCGTGGTGCGGTCTACGCCGCCCATCGCGTAAGAACACACGTACACGGTTTTGCCGTTTTTATCTTTCGTTATAATCATGTTCGGCGCTTCCACAAGGTTGAATTCGTTCTGCCCGTCGTCGCTTTCCGTGCCGTCTTCATACGTGGTATAGCTCGCCCAGCTTCTGCCAAGGTGGCGGGGTTTATCCGGATCGCACGCGCCTTTCGCGGGATCGCCCGTATAAACCGTGCGCACGAATTTTTTCCCGAGCGACGCGTTTTTATTGCCGAGCATTTCCGTATCGGTAAAACTTGAAGTATACGTGCCGCGCATCATACACGTAAGCGTGGTGTAATCGGGCGATACCATGTCCTTCATTTTCACGCCCCAAACGGTATGCCCGCCCGGGTTTTTTGCGGACATATGCCGGCAGAAATACAGATACAGATCGCCGTTTGTATCGAAGAAAGGCGATACGTCGATAATCGAAAAAATCTCGTCGCGATCTTCGAAATCGGGGGAAGCTTTAAATTTGTCGGTATAAAACAGCTCGTCGCATTCTTCGTCGAGCAAAATCGTGGGATTGATTTCGCCGAGAACGTACCCATTCGGGTTTTTCTTATCCGCGCCGCCGTACATATTCTCGCTCGTACACGGCAGGAACGGTCCGCACGGGCTATCCGATACCGCCACGCCGATATAGAATCGCGAAAACAATTCGGAATTGCCCGAATATCTCGCACCCTTGCGCCGTAACTCAACGTCGTTCACCTTGCTTGCCGCCGTGTAGTAAAGATAGTACTTGCCGTCCTTCGGGTTGCGGATACATTCCGGCGCATACATGTTGCTCGATACCCAGGTATCCGCGGCGAGTTTCAGCGAATAGCAGTTATCCACCGCGCCGCACATTTCCCAGTCCACCATATCCCGCGAACGCGAAGTAAGCACGTACGGATAATACGCCGCTGCGCCGTTTTCTTTCGTGGGATTTTTTCCGTCCGCCGTACTCGGTACGCCGCCGCCTTTCGTGGAATACATATAAAACCAGCCGCCGTTTACGGGGTCTTCCTCTTCGCTCACCCACATCACGTCGCCGTCGCCCGAACCGTCGTTCGCCACTTCCGCGGAGTTCCGCCATAACAGGTCGCTGTCGTATTCGTCGATATTCATACCGTCGAAATGCGAGAGCGCGAAACCTTCCGCTTTCATTTCTTTCGCGCATGCCGCCGCCTGCGATAAAAACACCGCCGACATCGCCGCTATCAGAATTTTCTTGATTCTCATATTTTTCTCCTTGTTCTTTATTTTCAGCCTTTTAATCCGGACGTAATCGATACGCCTTTCAATATGAATTTCTGCGATACGAGATACAGGCACACCATGGGTATAGTAGCCACCATCGTACCGGACATTAAAAGTTGCCAGTCCGCGTTC
>CALARO010000371.1 GCA_937888935.1 uncultured Clostridia bacterium | reverse complement strand
AATTTATTTTAACTTTTTTCCTTTTTTCATACCCCAACATTTGACTTTGAGCCATAATATGCCAATAAATTTTCTGCTATTGGTTTGATTCGCTCTACTATTATGGAATAACAGCGGCTCAAAAGCGGACAAATAACTTACATAGTTTGCATCGATTTCGTAAAATTTAATATCCAAAGTTCTTTTCCTTAGTAAAAATTTAAGGGGCAAAATCTCGCCCCTTACTTTTAAATCTCGCATATATACGGCTGCGAAACACCGCTGATAAATCTCGCATATATACGGCTGCGAAACACCGCTGTTAAATCTCGCATATATACGGCTGCGAAACACCGCTAACCAAATGTTGAAATAAATCAACCTTTGTATTTATAGTATATACCAAAAAGAAAGAAAAGTCAACCCTTTTTTCTAAAATTTTTTAAACTTTTTGAAAAAATATTTTTGCCCACAAAAAATAGAGAGAGCAATTTTCGGCTCTCTCTACTTTTAAATTTCGCATACATACGATTGCGAAACACCGCTGATAAATTTCGCATACATACGGCTGCGAACACCGCTGTTAAAACTTACGCAACGTTTTCTTGCGATCCGCTTTCCGAAGAGCTTCCGCTCTCAGCGCCGCTCGAAGATCCGCTTTCGCTTCCCGAACCGCTTTCCGATCCGCTCTCGCTGCCGCTGTCTTCGCCGCCCGCTTCCGAGCTTACAGGCTCAATCACCATTGTAACCGAAATAGCACCACCTTCCAAAGTCACCGGACCTACAATCGTAATAGTATCGTTCGCGTTCAATTCCAACACAATGTATTTTTCTGGATCTGTCGTATCATCTAAATTTGTAAACCACCCATTTGCAGTTTCGCTGATTCTCACGTCACCGTTCAATTTAATCTGGAAATTCAGCATCCCAAATTGAACTGAACCGTGATTGAAATAAAGCTTATATCTGCCGCTTGCGATTGCGCCAACCTTAACTTCAACTTCTTGCTGTCCACGTTCATTTATCAGCACACCTACTGGCGTTTCCGGCGTTAAAATTTCGGGGAGTTTATCGCCGATCAGCACGGTGCAATCCTCACCGCCCGCGCCTACAAATATCCATACGAATTTCTGGCCTTCCGTCGCTTCAAAATTTCTGCGGTCACCGTCTTCTTCGCCGATAAACGGATTTTCCATATCAATCACTTCACCTGCACCTACGTTATACACAACGGCAATCCCGCTGCCTAATATCATACTAAACGTACCGGTCTTCGGCGCAACGAATTGATAAATAGCGAAATTATCGGTTTGATTCTCTGCATTTACAATAACGGTATTTTCCTGTTCGGGGTTATAAGTCAACGCCGCGTATTCTTTTTCAGGCGTCGCGCTTTCAAAAGCGCCGATTGAAATCAAATGGCTCATTGCCACATTTCTGCAACGCACATTTATCGCAATCCATTTTCCTGCATAGTTTGCATCGAAATTAAACGAAATGGAATATACAAAACTAACTCTGCTTCCTTGTTTTCCGAAATCAAGCGAAACAACATCGGCATAATCCGCCTCGATTTTCGTAGCAGGGTCGGAATTGACGGTCATACGAGTGCCTTCTTTCTGCCCTTCTTTCCAAAGATAGACAGGCATTACAGCCCCTGCATTCGCTGTTTCTCTCGCCACTTCAATTCGAAGTTTACCCTCTGCGGGAACTTTGAATCGAATAAAATTATCGTCGTTTACAGCCGCATCCGACTTCATATAATACGATTTTCCGAACTCAACAACTTGTATCGTATCTAAAGATGTTCCGGCACTTGTCCCAACCTTTTCGAAAATTTCAAAATCTACTTCATCTGAAACGCCGCACCCGTTACGCCCGCAAGTTCTCACGGCTTTTTTCGTTTCCGTATCCGCGCTCTTCAAAGACCATCTATGCCCCAACGCTTCGCCGGTAATCACCGTCTTCGAGTCGGCTTCATAGCCGCTATCTTCCGCAAAAGTAGCCGTATACACGATCTTCACCGGTTCGGTGCAGGTAGCCGCTGATTCTACGCTTCCAATCTTACCGTTAGCATTATCTCTCGTATGAGCAGCGTTATGTTTGCACACCGCGCTTGCTACGCATGCCGTATACACGCCGGAATCATTTTGCGTCCATTTATAGCTAACGACCCATTCGTGTGCGTTCTCTTCAATCTCGCCGCTATAAATTACATTGCTATAATTCGCCGAGAAATAGTCGGCCTGCTTAAATACGGCTTTATACGAAATTGCATGGGGTGCAGTACAGTTTGCTTCGGTTTCCACCAACGAAACAACTTCACCTTTCTCGTCCACATAGTGGCTATGTCCGTCCACGCCGGGGCAAACAACCTTAGCATAGCAAACCCACTTTTCACCGTCTTTAACTAACTCATACGAAGGCTCGCCGAATTTATGCCCGGGATACTCTCTCGTAGTAACGTTTAATTGTTCTTGTCCTTCCGCCCACTCTTCCGCAAATGCAGCATGATAGCTTAAAACTTCGTTGGTTACGCAAGAATACGCTGTAATGGTATCAACGCTAATAGTAGCCGTTGCCACATCGTGCGCGCTGCACCCTTCGCGCTTGCAAACGCGTTCCGCCGTGCAACCGCTGTACGCGCGTTCATTATCGGAATCTTTCACCCAATGATACGAAACTTCATAATCATGTCCAAGTTTCGCTTTCGTTTCTACATTCTCTTTCGATTGCGCCACAAACCACGATTTTTCCGAAGGATAAGATACGGAATAATTATAAATTTCCGCATGTTCGCAGGATTGATCCTGAATCTTTGTTGCTACAAACGATTCGCCGTTGCCTTCTTCAATATCCGCCGCCGTGC
>CALARO010000370.1 GCA_937888935.1 uncultured Clostridia bacterium | reverse complement strand
CGGAAGGCAAGCGCAGCGGCGCGTACTCGGCGGGGGCATACGATACGCATCCGTACGTGCTTTTAAACTATCAGCGCACCACCAACGAGATTTTCACGATCGCGCACGAGATGGGACATTCCATTCACACTTATAAATCTTCAGCGGCGCAGCCGTATCCCAAGGCGGATTACACGATTTTCCTTGCGGAAATCGCGAGTACGGTGAACGAAGTGCTGCTTTTGAAGCATCTTTTGAAGAACGCGCGCGAGAAGGGCGATAAAAAGACGGAAAAATTCCTGCTGAATTATTATATGGACATGATTCGCACCACGCTGTTCCGTCAGGCACAGTTTGCGGAATTCGAGCAGGTGGCGCATAAGACTGCGGAAGACGGCGAGCCGCTCACCGACGAGAATCTGTGCGCGATGTACTACGATCTGAACAAGAAATACTACGGCGACGCGATTATTCACGATAAGGAAATTTCTTACGAGTGGGCGCGGATTCCGCATTTCTATCGCTCGTTCTACGTGTACAAGTACGCCACGGGCATTATCTCGGCGATTTCGATTGCGCATCGGGTGCTTACCGAAGGCGAAAAGGCGGTGCAGGAATACTTCTCGTTCCTTTCGGGCGGGTGCTGCACCGATCCCGTGTCGATTCTGAAACGCGCGGGGGTGGATCTCACTTCGAAAGCGCCGTTTGAAACGGCGATGAAGGAATTTAAGGAAACGCTCGAAGAATTTGAAAAGCTTGCCGATTGATTTTATCCGGCGGGAAAACACAGGAAGAAAAGAGGAAAATTATGGCGAAAGCTACGGCAAGAGCGGCTAAGGCGTATAACGTGCTGCCGCACAACAACGACGCGGAAATGGCTCTGCTCGGGTGCATGCTGATTGATAACGAAACGGCGGCGGACATCGTAGAGCCTTTGAAAGAAGAAGATTTCTACGCGGAAAGCAACCGCTACGTGCTTGGCGCGATGAAAAACGTGTTCGCTTCGCGCCGTCCGATAGATCTCGTTACCCTTTCCGATCAGCTGGAAAGCGAAGGAAATCTCGAAAAGGCGGGCGGCATCGCTTATCTCACCGAGCTGGCGCAGATTACGCCTTCGGCGGCGAATTATAAATCGTATTTCGATATCGTGAAGCGCGATTCGCTTTCGCGGAAGCTGATCCGCGCTTCGCAGAAAATCATCGAAGAGTGCGCAAGCTCAACCGACGAAAAACAGACGCTCGCTTTCGCCGAAAAATCCATTTACGATATTTCGCGGCAGACGGACAGATCGTCGCTCAAAGGCATGCAGGAAGAAAACGTGGTGGACGGCGTTCTGAAAAAATTCGAATCGCTTTCCATTGATAAAAACGCCTATCGCGGCGTGGAAACGGGCTTCCGCCGCTTCGATCAGCTGACGAACGGGTTGCAAAAATCCGACCTGATCGTGCTTGCCGCCCGTCCCGGCGTGGGCAAGACGTCGTTCTCGATGAATATCGTGGAACACGCCGCCATGTGCAATCATAAGGTGTGCGCCGTGTTCTCGCTGGAAATGCCGCGCTCGCAGATCGTGCAAAGACTTTTATGCTCGTATGCGAACGTGAGCATGGCAAAGGCTCTTTCCGGCGAGCTTTCCGCGCCCGACTGGAAAAAACTGATCGACGCGGCGGAAAGACTGAAAGACGCGCCCATTTACGTGGACGATTCTTCAAGGACTACCCCGGCGGAAATCGAATCGAAATGCCGCCGCTTAAAAGCGAAGACGGGTGCGCTCGACCTTATAATGATCGACTATATTCAGCTGATGTCCGGCGGGGATTCGAAGCTTGCGGGCGCGGAAAACCGCCAGCAGGAAATCGCTTCGATCACGCGCGATTTAAAGATTATCGCGAAAGAACTCGAAGTGCCGGTGATCGCGCTTTCGCAGCTTAGGCGTATGCAGACGAAAGAGCCGCAGCTTTCCGATCTCCGCGAATCGGGCGCAATCGAGCAGGACGCGGACATCGTTATGTTTATCAACCGACCCGAAATGACGGCGACGGCGGAAGAATTGGCGAGCGGCAAGATTGTGAAAGGCGCGGCGGAAATCAATATCGCAAAGCACAGAAACGGTTCGCCGGGAAGAGTGCAGCTGAAATTCATCGGCGAATCCACGAAATTCGTGGACGAAGACGGCGAAAACCGACCCGAAGAGCCGCCGCAGTTCGGACGTCCGCGCTCGTTTGACGAAGAAGAAAACGTATTGCAGGCGGCGGGACTCAACGCGCCGCCCCCCGAAGACGAGCCGCCGTTTTAAGGCGGAAGGCAAGCGTTTTCCACAAGAAGAAGTACAGAAAAAATGATAACGCGAATAGAAAAAATCAACGCCGCTTCGCTGAAAGAAGCGCGGGAAATTATCTTCTCGGGCGGCGTGGTGGCGATGCCCACCGAAACCGTGTACGGACTCGGCGGCGACGCGAAAAACGACGACGCCGTGAAGAGTATTTTCGAGATTAAGGGTCGCCCGAACGACAATCCGTTAATCGCGCACGTACACGAAGATTACGATTTATCGAAGATTATAGATTACGATCCGCCGTATGCGAAGAAGCTGCGCGAAGCGTTTCTGCCCGGTCCGCTCACGCTGGTGTATCCTTCCACGGGCAAGGTGTCGCCGCGCGTTTCGTGCGGGTTGAACACGCTGGCGGTGCGCGTGCCTTCGCATAAAGGGGCGCAGGCGTTTTTGCGCGAAGTGGATATTCCGATCGTTGCGCCGAGCGCGAATTTATCGCGGCACGTATCGCCCACTTCGGCGCAGCACGTGTACGACGATTTCAACGGGAAAATTCCGCTGATTTTAGACGGCGGCGCGTGCGCGGGCGGCATTGAAAGCACGGTGGCGGACGTGACGGGGGATTTTCCCGTGATTTTACGCCCGGGTCTTGTTACGCGCGAAATGATCGCTTCGGTGTGCGGCAGGTGCGACGTGTACGCGCCCGTATTGAAGCCGGGCGATAAGGCGAAAAGTCCCGGAATGATGTATAAGCATTATTCGCCGCGCTGCGAAACCGCGCTGTTTTCGGAAAATGAGAAGGACAAGGCGGCGGCGCGCGCTTTTGCGGAACGGGAAAGCGGGCGGAAGGCGTATTTATTATGCGAGCATGACGTGGCGGCGGAACTTTCGGCGGCGGGGTATGCCGTGCTGGATCTGGGCGCGACGGGCGAAGAAATGGCGGAAAATTTATTCGCGCTTCTTCGTAAGGCGGAAAAGATTGCGGACGTATTGATCGCGATCGAGCCGCGGCAGAAAGACGGCGTGATGGCGGGCGTTTTAAATCGTTTGCGGAAAGCGTGCGTTTCGGCGGATATAGCGCATTGACGGAATCTGTCGGGCGGCGGCTCTTGCGGGCGGGTTTGTGCCGGCGGGTTTGGTACGCCGACGGGGCGCGGGCGGTAGACGAATAAAACGGCGCAAGGAAAAACGGGAATATGGCAAAGCAAAAGATAAAAAAGATCGTGTTTGTCTGCACGGGAAATACCTGTCGTTCGCCGATGGCGGAAGCGGCGTTTTCGGCGGAAATCAGGCTGAAAAATCTGCCCGCCGCGGCTGCTTCCGCCGGGATTCGGGTATCGCCCGACGAGCGCGATATGAACGAAAAAGCTGTGAAAGCTCTGGAAAATATCGGTCTTTCGCTGCCGTATTTTTCTTCGACTTCGCTCACGAAAGAAACGCTTTTATCGGCGGACGTGATTTTATGTATGACGCGCGCGCAAAGCGAGCTTTTGAAATCCGCGCGGGAACGATTTTTGGAAGAATTGCAGGACGGCGAAAAAAAACCGCGCGCGAAAAACAACGTGTTCTGCTTTGCCGATCTCACGGGCGAAGACATTCCCGATCCTTACGGCAAAGACGAAAAAACTTACGCCGAAACTTTGCGTAAAATCATTGTCGCGTTTCCCGAAATCGAGAAAAAGTGGTTTACGAAAAAGTCTCGGTCGGCAAGCCGAACGAAAGCCGCGGGGAATAAAAATCCGGCGAAAGCAAGGAACGCGGGAAAACGCGGAAAAAGCGCGGCGAAGGGCAATGGCGGCGCGGGCGCGAAAAAAACGGGAAAAACTGGTGCCAAAAAAATAATGCCGAAACTTACGGCAAACGCGCGCCAAACGCTTGAAATTTTTCGGCGAACGTGATATAATCTATAAGATGGCGCGAACGAGCGTATTCAAAGGAGAAAAAGCGTATGAAAATTGCCGTAGCCTGCGATCACGGCGGATTGAATTTAAAGAAAGCTGTGCTGGCGTTTCTGGAAAAGAACGGTCACGAATACGTTGATTTCGGCACGTATACGGCGGATTCGTGCGATTACCCCGATTTTGCGCTGAAAGCGGCGGAAGCCGTGGCGAACGGCGAGTGCGAAAGGGGCATTGTGGTTTGTTCTTCGGGCATCGGCGTTTCGATTGTGGCGAATAAAGTGCCGGGTATCCGCTGCGCGCATTGTCACGATACGTACTGCGCGAAATATACGCGCTACCACAATAATGCGAACATGATCGCGTTCGGCGAGAAAGTGATCGGCGAAGGCATGATGGAAGAAATCGTTACGGCGTTTCTTTCCTGCGAATATCAGGGCGGCGAAAGACACGATCGCAGAATTGCGAAAATTAAGGCGATCGAGGAAAAGTATTGCAAAAAAGAGTTTATTAAATGACTTTATTTCAGGCTTCGGAATAACTTCCGAAGCCTGAAATAAACTGCCGGAAAGCCGCCGCGCGGTATCGGAAAACTGTTGGAGCGCGCTGCATGGGTGCGCCGCTGCGGGTAAGCAAATCGCGGGCAAGAAAATTGCAGGCAAGAAAATTGCGGCGGGCGGGCGAAAGCGATTGCGGATTTGCGGGCATGGCTGCTGGCGAAAAAACGTGGCTTTGGCGCGGGAAATGCGCGCGCTTCGGCATATAAAAATTGAAAAAAATTACAGCAAGGAGATATACAAAAATGGAAAAGTACGAATTTCTGGACAACCCCAAGTTTCACTACGTTCAGCACCCGCTGATCGAGCATAAGCTGGCGATTTTGCGCGATAAATCCACGCGTACGAAGCAGTTTATGGAACTTGCCGAAGAAATCGCGATGCTCGAAACGTATGAGGCTACGAAAAATCTGCCCCTGGAAGACGTGGACGTGGAAACGCCCGTGGCTACGGCGCATTGCAAAATGGTTTCGGGGCGCACGGTGGGCGTTGTTCCCATTCTTCGCGCGGGACTCGGCATGGTTTCCGGCGTGTTGCAGCTGATTCCCAACGCGAAAGTGGGGCATATCGGCTTGTATCGCGATCCCGAAACGCATCAGCCTGTGGAATACTACTGCAAACTGCCCGCCGACAGCGAAATGAGAACGCTGCTTGTGGTTGACCCCATGCTCGCTACGGGCGGAAGCGCGTCCGACGCGATTACGATGATTAAAAAACGCGGCGCGAAAGATATTAAACTTTGCTGCATCGTTTCCTGCCCCACGGGGATTCGCAAAGTGCTTGCCGATCACCCCGACGTTGAAGTGTATGTGGCGGCGATTGATCCGATTTTAAACGAGCATTGCTATATCGTTCCCGGCCTTGGCGACGCGGGCGACAGACTCTTCGGCACGAAGTAAGGTTTTTCGGATTTTGATTGGATAACGCGGACGGCGGCTCGGGTAACTGCGCCGCCGATTGTGCGTTTGATTTTTTGGTTTGTGCGGTTGTTGCGGGATTTTGGCGGAATTTTCAGCGAAATTTTGCGGATTCTCAGCGGAATTTTCAGCGGAAGCGGGGCGGTTTTTTATGGCGGAAAGGACGATTATTTCGATCGGCGGGGGCGAATTGAGAGAGCGCACCACGCTGAAAATCGACGAATATGTCGCAGGCAGAGCGAAGGCGCGCGCGGGGGAACGGCGGGCGAACGCGTTGTTTTTGCCTACGGCAAGTCATGATTTTATGCCGTATTATAACACGTTTCACAAGGTGTACACGGGCGTTTTCGATTTGAAAACGGACGTTGCGCTGTGCGTTTTTAAGGACGTGGATCTTTTGCGCATGCGCGAAAAATTCGAAAAAGCCGATATGATCTACGTGGGCGGCGGCGATACCGTGTTTATGATTGAA
>CALARO010000369.1 GCA_937888935.1 uncultured Clostridia bacterium | reverse complement strand
ATTCCACGTCTTTGCCCACGTCCCCCACTTCGGTGAATTACGTGACTTCCACCTTTACGAACGGAGCGCGCACAAGCTTTGCAAGCCGCCGCGCGATTTCCGTTTTGCCCACGCCGGTAGGGCCTTTCATAATAATGTTCTTCGGCGTGATTTCTTCGCGCACTTCTTTGGGCAGCCGGCTTCTTCTGTACCGGTTTCTAAGGGCGATCGCCACCGCCTTTTTCGCATCGTCCTGACCGATGATATATTTATCGAGTTGTTCTACAATCTGTTTCGGGGAAAGATCCATTTACTTTTCCTCCTGCGCGTTTTTCGCGCTTCTCTTTTTCGCCGCGGGTTTTGCCGCGGGTTTTGCCGCAGCGGTTGCGGCGGGCTTTTCTTCTTCGCCGATCGTTTCGCAGCGGATATTGTCGTTGGTGAAAACGCAGATTTCCGAAGCGATTTTCAAAGCTTTTTTCGCAATCTGTTCGGCGGAATAGTCCGTTTCCGAATACAGGGCGCGCGCCGCAGCCAGGGCGTAGTTCCCGCCCGAGCCGATCGCGCACACGTTGCCGTCCGGCTCGATTACTTCGCCCGTGCCGGAAAGAATTAAAAACGTATCTTTGTCGGCGGTGATCATCATCGCGTCTAACTTTCTGCCCAGCTTGTCGCTGCGCCAAAGCTCGGCAAGTTCCACGGCGGAACGCATTAAATTGCCCGCAAATTTATTCAGCATGCCTTCGAATTTTTCCGTGAGCGAAAAGGCGTCCGTCACCGAGCCGGCAAAGCCTAAAATCACCTTGCCGCCGTAAATGCGCCGCACCTTCACCGCCGAATTTTTGAATATCACCGATTCGCCGAGCGTCACCTGACCGTCGCCCGCAATCGCCGTAACGCCGTTTCTCTTCACGGCGCAGATCGTCGTTCCCCGAAATTCCATATTGATTTCTCCTTGTGTTTCTCTTCTTTTTTCCGTAATTTTTATTCGTTTTTATCCGCGTTCCGCCCATTCGCGCATCTTTTCGAGCGCGCGCAGCGATAAAGCGCGATAGCGTTCTTTTTTATCCCGAATCCGCTCGGATAAGGGGGGTAGTATGCCGAAATTCGCATTCATCGGCTGAAAATCTTTGTTCGGCGCGGTGAGATAGGCGGCAAGCGCGCCCGTCATCGTTCCGGCGGGGGCTGTGCCGCGGAAATTGCCCGTCAGCTCGTCGTAAAGATACGCCGCCGCGAAAAGACCCGAAGCCGCGCTTTCCACGTAGCCTTCCACGCCCGTGATCTGCCCCGCAAACCGCACGTTCCGATTATATTTAAACGAAAAATCGGCGTTCAAAACGGCGGGGGAAAGAATAAACGTGTTGCGGTGCATCACGCCGTAGCGCAGATATTCCGCGTTTTTCAGCGCGGGAATCATCGAAAACACCCGTTTCTGCTCGCCGAATTTCAGGTTCGTCTGAAAGCCGACCAGGTTGTACGCCGTGCCTTCCGCGTTCTCTTTGCGAAGCTGCGCCACCGCAAACGGGCGTTTGCCGTCTTCGCTCAGTCCCACGGGTTTCAGCGTGCCGTAGCGAAGCGTATCTTTCCCGCGCGAAGCCATCACTTCGATCGGCATGCAGCCTTCGAAAATTTCGCCCTTTTCAAATTCGTGCAGCACCGCCTTTTCCGCCGACAAAAGGGCGTCGACGAACGCGTAATATTCGTCTTTCGTCAGCGGACAGTTGATATAATCGCCCGTGCCTTTATCGTAGCGATCCTGCGTAAACGCCTTGGAAAGATCAATCGAATCCGCCGCGATCACGGGCGCGGAAGCGTCGAAAAAGTGCAGATTTCTGCCCGTTTTCCGCTCGATGTCCGCCGCTAAATCGTCCGCCGTGAGCGGACCTGTGGCGATGATCGCGTATTCTTCGCCCGATACTTCGGGGATTTTCGTGATTTCTTCCGGAATAACGCGGATATTTTTCTCGGCGCGGATTTTTTCCGTAACGTATGCGGCGAATTTTTCGCGATCTACGGCAAGCGCGCCGCCCGCAGGCACGGCGGTTTGCGCCGCGGCTTCCATCGTCAGCGAGCCGAGAATACGCATTTCTTCCTTTAAAAGACCGCACGCGTTCGCGTAAATATCGGCGGATTTCAGAGAATTCGAGCAGACAAGCTCGCAAAGCAGCGGACTTTCGTGCGCCGGCGAGTACTTTTTCGGCTTCATTTCGTACAGCGTAACGCTTGCGCCCCGCCGCGCCAGGTAGTACGCCGCTTCGCACCCCGCCAGACCGCCGCCGATCACGGAAATTTTCGCGCCGCAAAGGCGATTTGATTTTTCGTTCGTATTTTCGCTCATGTTCGTATTATTGATCGTCGCCGTACACGGGTTCGTCCATCAAAGGGGGCGCGTCGAAATCTTCCGATTGCAGCGGCTTGAAATTTCTCGCGCCGCCTTTCGCGCCCGCGCCCGCATTTCCCGCATTGCCCGCGCCTGCGGCGGAAGCGGCTTTGCTTTCTTTATAATCACATTCTTTATTCGAGCATTTCACGTTGCCCCGCGCCGTTTTCACAAGCGCGCCGCCGCACTTGGGGCATTTTTTGCCCGTGGGAATATCCCACGATAAAAATTTGCAGGCGGGGTAACCCGAGCAGCCGTAGAAAATCTTGCCTTTTTTGCTCTTTTTTTGCAGCATCGGCGAGCCACATTCGGGGCAGATACCGAAATCTTTCCCCGCGTTTTCTTCGGGGTAGGGGCGCGTGGTTTTGCAGTCCGGGTAGTTGGGGCAGGCAAGGAATTTGCCGAATTTTCCCGTTTTCACCACCATGTTTTCGCCGCAGTTGGGGCAGGGGATCGCCGAAATTTCCTGCTCGCCTTCGCTCACGATATTGTGGCACTCGGGATACCCCGAGCAGGCGAGATATTTTCCGTATTTTCCGTTGCGGCGGATCATCGGTCTGCCGCATTTTTCGCACTTGATATCCGTCAGCTCGTCGCCGTAAGAAGAAGCGTTTTTCAGATTTTTTTCGAATTCGGGATAGAAATTCGCGATAACGTCCTGCCAACGCTGCCCGCCGTCTTCGATTTTATCCAGCTTCGTTTCCATGTCCGCCGTGAAGCCTACGTTCATAATATCGGGGAAGCACTTATTCAGCATGTCGCACACCGCGTAAGATACGGGTTTCATGTACTTGCCTTCTTTTTTCACGTATTTCTGATTGAGCTTCGCAATGATCGTGGCGTAGGTGGAAGGGCGGCCGATGCCTTTTTCTTCCATGGCTTTCACAAGCGACGCGTCCGTGTAGCGAAGGGGCGGCTTCGTGAATTTCTGTTCCGTGGAAATCTTGTTGCAATTCACGCTTTCGCCCTGCTTTAAATCGGGCAGCAGCTCGGCGGCTTCCGAAGCATCGTCGTCGTCCTTTTTCGCTTCCGTTTCGCGGTACACCGCCGTGTAGCCGGCAAAAAGCATAATCTTGCCGCTCGCCTTGAAGGTGTAGCCGGAATTGTTGATGTCCATCTGCGTGCTGTCGTACTTCGCTTCCGCCATCTGCGAAGCCAAAAACCGCTCGTAAATCAGCTTGTAAAGCATGTAGTGCTTTTTATCGAGCAGATTTTTCGCCTTTTCGGGCGTCATGGATACGTCGATGGGGCGCACCGCTTCGTGCGCGTCCTGCGCATCCTTTTTCGAAGAATAATAATTCGGCTTTTCGGGCGCGTAATTTTCGCCATACGTCGAACGGATATACGCCAGCGCGCTTTGCTGCGCTTCCGCCGAGATACGCACCGAGTCCGTTCTCATATACGTGATAAACGCGATGTGATCGCCGTTTTCCGTGCCGATACCTTCGTATAAATGCTGCGCAAGACTCATCGTTTCGGGCGCGGTGAAACCGAGCTTGTTCGAAGCTTCCTGCTGCATCGAAGAAGTGGTAAACGGGGCGGGTGCGTGGCTTTTCACCACCGATTTTTTCATCGCCGCCACGATAAATTCGCCCGCTTTCAGCGCGGCAAGCACCGCTTCCGTCTCTTCTTTCGAAGCAGGCTTGTATTTCTTGCCGTTCTTCTTTTCCAGCGCGGCTTTAAAGGGCGCGTGCGCTTTTAAAACGTCCTGCAAAAGCGCGGTGATATTCCAGTATTCCTGCGGCTTGAAAGCTCCGATTTCCCGCTCCCGGTCCACGATCAGCTTCAACGCCACCGACTGCACTCTGCCGCCCGAAAGCGATCTCGAATTGTTTTCGCTCTCGATCTTGTGGTTTAAAAGCGTGGAAAGCTTGTAGCCCACCAGCCGATCGAGTACGCGGCGCGCCTGCTGCGCGTCCACGAGATTGTAGTTGATCGTGCGCGGCTGCGTAAGAGCTTTTTCCACCGCCTTTTGCGAAACTTCGTTGAATTCTATGCGGTTTTTCGCCTTTTCGTCCAAGCCTAAAACCGTCTGCAAATGCCACGAAATCGCTTCGCCTTCGCGGTCGGGGTCGGTTGCGAGATACACGCGGTCGGCTTTCTTCGTTTCGTCCTGCAAGCGGCGGATCAAATCTTCTTTGCCTTCCGAATTCACATAGCGCGGCTCGAAATTATTCTTGATGTCTACGCCAAGCGAATGTACGGGCAGATCCCGGATATGCCCCGCCGAAGCGTCCACCCGGTACTTGCCCTTTAAATACTTCGAAATCGTTTTTGCTTTTGAAGGAGATTCTACGATAATTAAATCCATGTTTTTACGCCCTTTTTTGAATGTCTGTTCCGATTTTTTTTGTTTTATACGAGCGATACGAAATTTCCGCCCGTGCGCAAAAGTACGCCTTTCACTTCCATCGCCGCGATCACGCCCGAAAGCTTCCATACCGGCAAACCCGTTTCGTGCGCAAGCGCGTTGATGTTCGCCTTGCCCGCGCTTTCGAGCGCCGCGTATATCTTTTTTTCGTCGTCCGTCAGCTTTGCCGTTTTATCTTCGGCTTGTGCGCTTTTTTCGGAAGCACAGCCGAGCTTTTCGAAAATATCGCGCGCGTTTTCGGCGAGATACGCGCCGTTTTTAATCAGCGCGTTGCACCCGCGCCCCGCCGCCGATTCGGGCGAATAGGGGAAGGCAAACAGCGGCTTTTTCGCGCTTTTCAAAAATTCAGCCGTGATCAGCGCGCCGCTTTTTTCGCCCGCGCTCACGATAAGCCCGCCTTTTCCGAGAGCCGCAAGCAGCAGATTTCGCCGCTCGTAAGAAAACTTCCGCGCCGCCACGGAATAGGTATGCTCGGTGACGTACAGATTTTTTTCGAAATCGCATTTCGCGCTTCCCGTGCTTTCCAGGCAGCAAAACCCGCCCGCAAGCACCGATATGCCGCCCTTGCCTTTCGCCGCGCCCGCAAGAGCCGCGCTGTCGCCGCCGTCCGCATTGCCCGTAACCACCGTAAACGCGCCCGAAATTTCTTCCGCTACGCTTTGCGTGCGTTTCATCGTTTCGGGCGGGGTGCGCCGCGAGCCTACGATCACGAACTTTTCGCGCTTTTTCAATGCCGCGTTGCCTTTCTCGTACTGCACCAAGGGGGGATTTTCCACTTCGCGCCATTCTTCGAAAAACCCGTCCGATATGCGCGGGATCGGCGTAATGCCTTCGCGATCGAGCGAAGCAATCAGGCTTTTGTAAAACGTATCGTCCTGTAAAGACTGCGCCATATCATTATATACGCCGCTTTCGTCCGCTTTAAC
>CALARO010000368.1 GCA_937888935.1 uncultured Clostridia bacterium | reverse complement strand
GCTGTAAAGGGTGGGCTGTTTGATGGAATACAAACCGCCCGTCTTGTTTTCGATTTCGCTTAAAATATCGTAGCCGTACTTGTCGCCGTCGTACAGGCTGCGAAGAATAATGGTGTTGATGTGTCCGCGAATCAGATCCGAGCTGATCGAAATGCCTTCTTCGCCGCCCGTAATCTTGTCGTAATCGTATTCCGATTCGTCGAGAACGTCTTTGGTGTCACTCACGCGGTAAATCCTCCCGAAAAAACTTTTTACTATGCCACGCATAATAATTATGTCTGTCATAGTAATAAATCCGTATAAAGTGCTATGTCACGCATAATTATTCTGTCTGACGTAGCAATTTTCAGCGCGGTTTGCAGGGCGTTTTACGTCTGCAAACGGCAATAATTTGTATGACGTAAATATTATATCACAACGAAAAGTAATTGTCAACGATACGCACGGGTAAAACAGGGAAAAAGGCATAAAAAATTGCAAAAAACGAGAAAAACAAGCGAAAATCGCAGGAAAAGTTTGTTTCCCGCCGCAACCGAGTTGACATTTTCGTTTTAACCTTGTATAATAGGGGTGCAATGTCGAGATATATATGTAAAGAAAACTATAAAACGGACTTTTGCGACGCGGATTTCAAAGACGAATTGAAAGTTTCCGCGCTTTTATCGCGCTTCGAAAGCGTAGCATCGAAGAGTGCGGACGAGCTGGGGTTCGGCTACGAGTATTTAAAAGCGCACGGCTACGCGTTTTTTCTCGCCGAGATCCGCTGCGAGCTTTTTCGCGCCGTGCCGCTTTACGAAACGCTCACGGTATGCACGTGGCCCACGCCGCCGTCCTACGTGGTGTTCGGCAGAGAATTTGAAGGGTACGGCGAAAACGACGAAAAAGTGTTGGCTGCAACTTCCAGGTGGTGCGCGGTAGATTTTGCCACGGGCAAACTGCTCACGCCCAAAGCGTTCCCCGAGCAGGATTATAAAAACGCGGAAATTTACAGTGCCGATCTTTCGGGCGCGCCGCAGGGAAAAACGGCGAAAATTTCCCGCGAAGAGGGCGAGAAAAAGTTTGAAATCAGAATTGCCAATTCGGAATACGATCACAATATGCACGTGAATAATACGCGCTACGCCGATTATTGCCTGAATTGTTTTTCTGTGGCAGAGCTAACGCAAAAATCGGCGCGTTCGTTTTCGATCGCCTATGTGAAGCAATGCAAAGAAGGCGAAATTCTCGGTTTTTATCGTAAAGACGAAGCGGAAAGATCTATCGTCTGCGGCTTCAACGAGCGCGGCGAAAACGTGGTGCGCGCCGAATTTGCTTTTGCGCCGCGCGGGTTTTGCATAGCCGCAAGCGATAAAAAGAGCGGGGCGAAGCAATGAGAAAAAACGGCGTGGCGAGAACGTTCGAAATTCTCGGCGAAAACGGCGGCGCAAGCAACGCAAACAACGCAGG
>CALARO010000367.1 GCA_937888935.1 uncultured Clostridia bacterium | reverse complement strand
TGGTTGGTGAGATTGATTGCGGTTTTTTGATCGGACACGGCGAGATACGAGATGGTGAGCGCGCCGTTTTGCAGCGAGTAAATCACGCGCACGTTGAGATCGCCGGGATAATTCTCTTCGCCGTTTTTGGAATAGTATGTAAGGCAAAGCGTTTCGCCGACGATTTCGGCGTTCCAGATCTTCGCGTTGAAGCCTTCATTGCCGCGATCGTTGCAATAGAGCTTGTACTCTTTATCGTCGATTTTAAGAACGCCTTTTTCGATGCGGTTGCCGAATCTGCCGATGAGCGCGCCGAGATAGCCGCCGTTTGTAAGATACCCTTCGAGCGTGTCGTAGCCGAGCAAAACGTCGCGTTTTTCGCCGTTTTTATCGGGAAGAATAATGCTTTGTAAAATGCCGCCGTAGGTTAAAATGCTTACGGACATTTCGCCTTCCGTGAGCGTGTAGCGATCTACCGCCCTGCCTTTGAGTTCGCCGAACGAAGATTTTGTGATTTTCGTCATATCTTTCTCCTTGTTTTTTCTGTTCAAAAGCTATATTTTTCGCCCGTTTTGCGCAAAGTAACGGGTATGAAACGTAATTGGTTGCCTGTTGCGGGCATGTTGTTTTTAATCGCCGTGTTTTTCGCCGCCGCGGGCGGATTGCTGCTCTTTAAAACGCAGCCGCTTTCCGATCTTCCCGCCGCTTCGCCCGTCGTGGGCGCGTTTCATCTGTTTGTTTAATCTCTTTTCTTTGCGCGCGCCGCGCGGCTTTCACTCGATTTTCGTGAGCGAAAAATTCGTTTTGTCGCAGGAAGTGAGATAGTATTTTACGCCGTTTTTTTCCGTATAAAACGGAAAATATCCCGCGCCGTGCAGATGCCCGAAAATCACTTTTTTTACGCCGTATTCTTCGAATAATTTCGTAAATTCCGTATCGGGCGAACGCAGCGAAAACGGCGGATAGTGAATGAGCGCGATCAGCTCGTCGCCTTCTTCCGAAAGCTCTTTCGCGCAGTTTAACGCCAGGCGAAACCTTTCGCTTTCGCGGCGGTAGAGTTTTTCGTCTTCGGCGGAAAAATCGGCGCTGCCGGGGCAAGTCCACCCGCGCGAGCCGGCATAAACTTTATGATCGAGCCGGACGGCGTCCGTCTGCAAAAAATAAAAGCTTTGATCGGGCGCGCCGTCGCGCAGTTTCGTGATGCCGTTCCACCAGAAATCGTGGTTGCCTTTGATGAAAATTTTTTTGCCGGGAAAATCTTTGAGCCTTGCGAGATCTTTCAAACCGTCGGAAAGTTTCATCGCCCACGAAATATCGCCGGGGATCAGCACGGTATCTTCGGGTTGCACTTTATTTTTCCAATCGGCGCGGATTTTATCGAAATGACCCGACCACGCGCTGCCGAAAACGTCCATCGGCTTCGCGTCGTCGAAAGAAAGATGAAGATCGCCGATCGCATAAATACTCATAACTACATTATAGCAACTGCGGCGAAAAAACGCAACTTTTTTGCGAAGACTTTTTCGCTCTTTAAAAAATTTTTTGCCGCTTCGCGAAAAATCGGAAGCGGCAAATTTATTTTCACCTGCTGCGGCGGCGCGTTTCAGCCGTTTTTGCAGGGGCAAGGATTCATTTTGGGATAGAGCGGCAACTCGAAGAAACCCGAGCATACTTCCTGCGAATAATCCTGCGCGGGCGGAATCACGCTGTAACCGTACGAAGGTACGAGCAATTCCACCTGCATGGCGACTTTTAAAATCACCGTGCAGCAAAGATTTACCGTAAACGTATTATTCGCCGCGTTGAACGTGCCTTCGGGCGATACCGCGCTGCACGCCGCGCGCACGATAAACGGCATCACCGACGGCGCGGGAACGGAAAGCAATACGTCTTCGGAAACGGACGCG
>CALARO010000366.1 GCA_937888935.1 uncultured Clostridia bacterium | reverse complement strand
TATCCCGGCGGACCGAATATTCAGAAATGTGCCGAAGACGGCGAAGCGAATATTCCGCTTCCGCAAATGTTCAAGGGGGGCGGCGGCTACGATTTTTCGTATAGCGGCTTGAAAACCGCCGTCATCAATTATTGCCACACCAAAGAGCAGAAAGGCGAAAAAATCGTCAAGGCGGACGTAGCGGCTTCTTTCCAGAAAGCCGCGGTAGACGTGCTGATTAAAAAAACGATCGCGGCGGCGAAAGAAAAGCGCGTGAAGACGGTTACGGCGGGCGGCGGCGTGATAGCAAACGGCTATCTGCGGCAGAAGCTTTCCGAAGCCTGTCAAAAAAACGGCTTGCGGATCGTGCTTCCCGAAAAGCGGTATTGTACCGACAACGCGGCAATGATCGCTTCCGAAGGTCTGATCCGCTATCTTCACGGCGATTTTGCCGATTTAACGCTGAATGCGAAAGCCTCGATTCCGCTTTCCGCCGTGGCGGATGTGCGGCAGCCGGACGGGCAAAAGGGGGAACAGAATCATGCTTGACGTATTTTTGGATTCCCTGCTCGATACGCTGAAATTATTCCCGTTTCTCGTGCTGATCTACGTGATCATCGAGCTGCTCGAACACAAAACCAACCTTTCAAGCGAACATTCGCGGCTTCGCGGCGGCTTCGGCCCTTTAATCGGCGCAGCCACGGGGCTTATCCCGCAATGCGGTTTTTCCGTCATGGCGGCGAAACTGTTCGAGCAGAAATATATCACCGTCGGCACGCTGCTCGCGATTTTCCTTTCCACAAGCGACGAAGCGTTCGTCATTCTCTTATCCGAAGGCGCGGCGGGGCAGCTTTTGCCGCTGATTATCGCCAAGATGGGCATCGGCGTGGCGGTGGGGTATCTTGCGGACGGCTTGATGTTTTTCTTTAAAAAGAAGTATTCCGAGCCGCTTTTGGCGGATGGCGCAGCCGGCGCGGCGCACGACTTTAAAATGCGTATCAATCCCGATGCGGGCGTGAGCGACGCACACGATTATTTTTTCCGCAAGAGCGAAAACGAAGAAGAATGTACGTCCTGCGGCAGAGATCACGACGACGCGCACCCGTGGAAAACGTATTTTCTGCACCCGCTTCTGCACTCGTTGCAGGTGGCAGCGTTCATTTTTATCGTAAATTTCGTTCTCGGCGCGATTATTTATGCCGTCGGCGAAGAAAAATTTATCGAAGTAATGCAGCGCGGCGCGGCGGCGCAGCCGTTTATCGCTGCGCTGATCGGCTTAATTCCGAATTGCGCGTCAAGCGTGGTGATCACGCAATGCTTTTTAAAGGGCGGCATTTTATTCGGCTCGTGCGTGGCGGGACTTTGCGCCAACGCGGGACTGGGTTTCGTAGTGCTTTTAAAAAACACAAAGGAATGGAAGCGCAATCTGCTTTTAATCGGCGTCACGTATGCCGTGTCCGTTGCGGCGGGCAGCATGATCAACGCCTTTTTAATATAGAAAAAACCACAGGAGAAAACGAAAATGGAAGAGATGAAAGTACTTGGCAGAGAAAACGGCAGTTTGAAAATCTCGCTTTCGGGCGAAGTGGATTCGGGCAACGCCGAAGCTTTTTACGAAGGCGTGATCGCGGCGTATACCGAAGAGCCTTCAAACGTAACGTTCGATTGCGAAAACATAGATTTTATCGATAGCACTACGCTCGGCATGTTTGTAAAAATCTTAAAACGCGTGAAAACGGACGGCTTTAAAATGAGCCTTGTCAATCTGAAACCGAAAATCAAAAAACTGTTTCTCATCTGCTCGCTCGATAGCATTATGGAGATCAAATAAATGGAACGCGATTTTTTGAATACGAAAATGAAATACGGCGGCGAATTTGCTATGGAATTGCCGCTCGTCAGCGATTTTCTCACCACCGTGCGGCTTGCCACGGGCGGCGTGTGCGCCGCTTCGGGACTTGATCTCGACTACACCGAAGATATCAAAGTGTGCGTCACCGAAGCGCTTCTGATTTTAAAGCGCAACGGCTACGCCCGCGCGAGAGTGGGTTTTTGCTTCACGGAAAGCGGTAAAATGCAATGCGCCCTTTCGGGACTCGGCGAAAACGGCGGCGCGGCGAAATCGGGCGATCGTTCGGATGACGAGATTTCGTTTGCGCTTTTGTCTGCGCTCGTGGAAGAAAACAGAGTTACGCGCGAAGGCGAGATTGTCACGGCGATCACGTTTTTCGCCTGAAAGCGGTAGAAAAGTATGGATAAGAAAGAAGATGAATTATTCCGTAGGTATAGGGAAACGGGCGATCTGAAACTCAGAAACGAAATCGCCGAGAAATATCTGTACATAGCGGATAT
>CALARO010000365.1 GCA_937888935.1 uncultured Clostridia bacterium | reverse complement strand
GTTTTCGGGCATTTGCGCTTCGATCGCCGTTTTCAGAACGCTTTTGCAAATCGTCCGTTCGTATTATTCCGAGCGCTGCAAAGCGAAAATCACCGTGGGGCTGAGAACCCGTCTGTTTCAACGCTTGCTTTGCGCCGATTATTCCGAAGCCGAAAAGTATCATAGCGGCGATTTACTCAATCGTTTTACGTCCGACGTAGCGGAAGTTGCGAATATGAGCGTGAGTATTCTGCCCGCGTTTGCGGGAATGTTTGCGCAATGTATCGGCGCAATCGCCGCGCTGTTAATGCTCGATCCGTTGTTCACGGCGATTTTTGCCGCCGGAGGCTTGATCGTCATCGGCGTTTCCGTGGTATACCGCAAAGCTTCGAAAAAATACCATAAGCAGCTCACCGAAGCGGACGGCAAAAGCCGCTCGTTTATACAGGAAGGCATTTCTTCGCTTCTCACAATCAAAGCCTACGGCGCGGAAGAGCGCACGGCGGAAAAGTCGCAAAAACTTCTCACGGGGTATTATTCCGCGAGAATGAAGAAAAATCGCTTAAACGTCGCGCTCGGCGGCTCGTTTTCGGTATTGTCCGCGCTTTCGCAGGTGTTCGCGGTGGTGTGGTGCAGCGTGCAGATCGTAAAAAGCGGCAGTTCGGATTATGGCTCGATCTTATCGGTGATTATGCTTTTAAGCCAGTTGCAGCAGCCGCTCACGTCGTTTTCGGCGGTGCTGCCCGCCGTTTATTCCCGCGCCGCCGCAGCGGAACGCCTTTCCGAAACGGACGATATTCCTTCCGAAAAAGTCGGAAAGCGCGCTCGTAAAGAAAGCGGAAAACAATACGCCGCGGCGGAAAATATTCTTTTTGAAAATATCGTATTTGCATACAGCGGCAGAGATAAAACGCTTTGCGGCGGCACGGCGCGCGTCCCGCTTCATAAAATCACGTGCGTCACAGGGCAGTCCGGCTCGGGCAAAAGCACGCTTTTCAAGCTGCTTTTAAGCGTTTATAAACCGCAAAGCGGCGGGGTATACCTTGAAAGCAATGAGAATGCAATCAAAACAAAAGCACCCGTCACGGCGCTTCATCGCGATCTGTTTGCCTACGTGCCGCAGGGCAATTTCCTTTTTTCCGGCACGATTTACGAAAATCTAACGTTTTTCAGCGAGAACGCCGTATCCGAAGAAACAATCCGGAACGCGCTTGAAAACGCCTGCGCCACGTTCGTTTACGATTTGCCGGAAGGACTTTTCACGTCGCTTCGCGAGCGCGGCGGCGGTCTTTCCGAAGGGCAGCTTCAAAGGCTCGCCGTGGCGCGCGCATTACTTTCCGACCGTCCGATTTTACTTCTCGACGAAGCCACGAGCGCGCTCGATGCCGACACGGAAAAACGGCTTTTATGCAACGTAAAAGAAATGAAAGAAAAAACGTGCATTATCGTAACGCATCGCCCCGCCGCGCTTGAAATCGCCGACGCCGTCATCAAGGTGGAAAAGGGCGTAGTTACGGCGGAAACGGCCGCTAAATCGTAGTGAAAAAGGAGAAACATTAAAAAATTTACGCGACATGTAAAAATTTTTTCGGAATAGGGCAGAAAAATGCTTGACTAATTTCCGATATGTAAGTATAATAGTTTATGCTGCTTGAAAGAAGCGGAAGCATTGAGGCATAGCGCAGTTTGGTAGCGCGC
>CALARO010000364.1 GCA_937888935.1 uncultured Clostridia bacterium | reverse complement strand
CCAGAAATGCCGGGTTTCATCGCAAACACCCCCAACTTCGCTCTCATATCGTTGCAATGCGCTTCACTTAATATCAAGGGCCGATATCCGATAATGGACATTTTCCCCGAAAGGCAGCAAAACAACTGCGGAAGCTCATCCAATGAATATTTGCGTAAAAATTTCCCCACGCGCGTCATATATATTTCAGGGTGATCGAGAATTGACGTAGCCGTATCCTTCGGCGCGGTTATTTTCATCGACCTGAATTTCAGGCATTGAAACACTTTTTCCTTTTTCCCGACTCTTTCCTGCTTGAATAAGACCGGCCCTTTCGAATCGCATTTAATTGCGATCGCAATAATCAAAAACAAAGGCGACAAAATAATAATCGCCAAAAGCGAAAAAATAATATCAATCAATCTCTTAAAAAAGAAATAGAAATACCGTTTTTTTCGGTTTGGCTCAAAAGCGGCAATATACTCATCATAATATTCGTCGGAATATTTCTGAGTAACGTCAAATTTAAATTTAGAGTCTTTTTCCGCAAATACTTTATTCGATTCAATTTTATTATCCGCTTCACAAGCGCCGGATACAGCAATCGCTTCGGAAACAGCAACTTCTTTTACCGCTTTTTCCTCATTTTTTTCCGGGCTATGCTCTAACGTAACTGTTTCCATTGTAACCAATTTTTGCTCCATTTCATCCATGAACAGCATCCCGCAACATTGCCGATGCATAAAAACGTATAAAATCGCAATTTCAAATCTACAATTTCGCCCATTGCAAGCGCATAGCTATTATAACACGAATAAACTTATTTTGCAAGTAAAATAACGCCTTTTCGATTTTTTAGTGCTTTCTTCGCGTTTGCCCGACAATATTTTCACTTTTTTCTAATCAAAAAGCGCAAAAATTGATATTTACAACCTATATTTTGCTGATATTTTCCACTTTATCCGTTTTTTTCTTCATATAATTTTTTCGGGCTATATAAAACACTCTTCGAAAAGCACCCGGCTTAATCAAAAACCGTTGAAAGCACAAAAATATTTTCTAATTTCCGGAAAAATTTCTAAAATTAAAAATATTCGGTAATAATTCACTAAAAATCTGCACAAAAAAACGAACGCCCGCCAGCGTTCGTAATTTTGCCGTACAATATTTATTTCCGACCTTTGAATTTATGTTCCCTGCATTTTCGCCCTTGTATTTATATTTTTCTATTTTATCAATGCTGCCGCTACTATTTTTTCTTTTAAAAACAGCCGCCTTCCACCCGCAATTCCGCTTCACGAAAAGCCTTATTGCATTGCCGAAAAAAATCGCCCTGATTTTATAAATATATTCATTTAATATTTTTTTAAAAATCCGAACAATTATTCGTATATTTTAAAATATTTATAAATTCAGATCTTCCAATAATTTTTTTGCCCGTTCTTGTTGTTCTTTTGTAATATTTTTATTAACTTTAATTTCATTCATGGCGGTTTTTCTTCCACCGCAAAACAATATTCTGCACCACCGCCGCACCTGATAAAACGGAAACAATACCGGACATTTTTTCAACGACGGATAATATATCGCCATATCTTTATAAGATAAAAACACTTTGCTTAATAAATGCTTAAATTTTCCGCCTTTTTTATTTAGTGACATCGCAAGTTGCTGTTCCAGCGTTCCGTATACCCCGCCCTGCAAAACGAAGTCTTCCATTTCCCGCGCAATTTCATTGTATTCTTTATCGCCGAACCACGCCGCCGCAAGATTTTCCGCTTCTTCCGAAAATTTTAATAGCCCGCCTTCCGACAACAACTCGTTCCGCTTATCTGTATTTTCGGCGTTTTTGCGATTATACAGCCACAAATCGACAAACGGTCTTACGCCGCATCCGCCGTGAACAAAATGCTTTGCCATATGCGCTACATGATAGTAATAAAATATTTCATCATTCAAAGCGTATTGACTTGTCCGATCTATCGGATTCGCGTATCCCCAAACATTCCGAAGCGGAATATCGGC
>CALARO010000363.1 GCA_937888935.1 uncultured Clostridia bacterium | reverse complement strand
CGGGCAAACTATAATAATCGCCGATTGCCAAAGTTACTTTCGACTTTTCCACCGCGCCATACGCTTCGTCTACCGATAAATTTGCATAAATATTTGTCTTATTCCATTTTGCAGTCAATTCGATATTTTCGTGCGTATAATTCCAAACACCGCTTTGCGCGATTTCCGTATTCTCATAAAACCACCCCGCAAAAGTCTGCTTTTCTTTCGACGGCACGGGAAGCGTATATTCTTTTCCGTATTCCACCGTAATTTGAGCAACCGAAACCACGCCGCCGTCGGGATTGAAAGATACTACTACTTCTTCGGAAGCTTTCCACACCGCTTTCAACGTACAATCGGCAAAAAACACATAAGTATTCGTATCAATTATCGTGCCGTTTAAATTCCACCCCACAAAATCATAACCGTTTTTCCGCGGCTCGGAAATTTTCACAAACGAACCAAACGCCGTTACAAGGTTGGTTTCCGAAATTTCCCCGCCGTCGGAATCAAGAGTGATTTTCACGGAATGTAAGTACCCTGCCGCCAGATCCTGCAACCATTCCTGTTCCGATTTTGTATATTCGGGATGATATTTCAAATACAATTCATAGGCAGATAAGCCATTCCGCCCATCTTCGCCTTTATCGCCGTCCTTTCCGTTTGTACCATTTGTACCGTTCGTACCGTCAACGCCGTTTGTACCGTCTTTGCCGGCTGCTTTCACGCCCGTATCCGTTTCGCCGATCCACCAGTTTCCGTTTGCGCCGATATACGGCGTTTTTCCGTCTGCACCGTCTTTTCCGTCTTTGCCGTTCGTGCCGTTTACACCGTCTTTCCCGTTCGTGCCGTCTTTTCCATCAACGCCGTTTTTCCCGTCTTTACCATTTGCGCCGTCTTTGCCTTTATCGCCCTTTTCGCCTTTAATCGAAGCGAGCCATTCTTCATACGAAAGCGGCGTTTTGCCGTTTTCTTCCGCATAGGCCACATAGCTTTCGTACACTTCTTCGATCTGCGTTTTTTCCGCGCCGCCGTTATTCCCGTCTGAGCCTTTGCATGCCGCAAAGCCGCCCGCGCAAAGCATCGCCGCCGTTCCAAGCAAAATTCCGTTTACAAGCCGTTTTTTCATTGTTTTTCTTCTCCTTTTCGTTGATTTTTTGAGCATGTTGTTTCGTTTTGCGCGGAGCGCAAAACGAAACAAGAGTACTCTTGTTTCGTTTTGCGCGGAGCGCAAAACGAAACAAGAGTACTCTTGTTGTATGGCTTACATTATAAATTATATCACAACCCGCTCGTTTTCACAAGCATTTAGCAAGTCCTTTTACAAATTCTTCCAAAAAATCTAAAAAATTTCTTCGGGCGAATGAACGCATTTCCCCGCGCCGTGCGCGATTAAAAATTCTTCGCTTTTAAATCCCCAGCACACCGAAATACACGGCAATCCCGCGTTTTTCGCCGTTTCGATGTCCACTTCCGAATCGCCGATATACACCGCCTTTCCGCCGCCCAGCTTCTCAATCGCCGCAAACACCGAATCGGGCGCGGGTTTTTTCCGTATCCCCGCCGCTTCGTTCTCGCCGATCGCCACGCCGCAAAGCTCGCCGAAATACCTTGCGCAAAGTCCTTTCACCGCAAAATCCGCCTTATTCGATACCACCGCCACGCGCTTTTTCGCCGCGCCAAGCCGCCCGAGCATTTCTAAAACGCCCGCATACGCCCCCGTATGATCGTACATATGCGCCCCGTAGTACTCTTTAAAATACGAAAACGCCCGTTCGAAAACCGCTTCGTCCGCCGCCCGCGCGCCCAATGCCCGCGTAATTAAAAGCTTAATGCCGTTGCCCACAAACGAGCGCACTTCGTCTTTCGTCCTTTCCGCCGCGCCCACGCGCCGCATCGCCGCGTTCGTGGCAAGATACAAATCTTCCAGAGTGTCCAGCAGCGTGCCGTCTAAATCAAACACGTAAATATCAAACTCTTCCGCCATCATCTCACCCCAAAACTTCTTTCACCGCGCGCAGAAACGACGTTCTGTTGTCGCTTCCCGTCTTGATATAAATCGCCGAAATATAGTTTCGCGCCGTGCCTTCCGTCAGTTTCAGCGCGGAAGAAATCTGCCTGTTCGTAAACCCTTCGTACATCATCAGCGCAATCTCGGTTTCCCGTTCGGAAAGCAAAAACGCGCGCTTCAATCTCAGCTCGCGGCTCGCCGTCACGTCCTTCGCGGCGTCGGCAATGCGCTTTGCGATCTTCGCGGGCAGAATGGTATCGCCCGCATACGCGTTTTTCACCGCGTCGATCAGCGCGGAAGAAGAAATATCTTTCAAAAGATACCCGCTCGCCCCGTGATTGATCGCGTTTAAAATATAGTCGCTGTCGTCAAACGTCGTCAGCACCACCACTTTGGTATCGGGAAATTCCGATTTTATGCGTTGCGTGGCCACTACCCCGTTCATATTCGGCATACGAATATCCATCAGCACCACGTCCGGACGCCATACGCGGCACTTTTCCAGCGCGTCCGCGCCGTCGCACGCAATGCCCACCGTTTCCAGACCATCGTCCGTTTCCAGCACGCTTTTTATCCCTTCCGCAAGAATCGTCTGATCGTCCGCAATCAGCACTTTTATCTTCTTTTCGCCGCCGTTTTCCATCGTTTATTCTCCTTCCGCTTCGTTGATTTTCGCCGCCGCTTTGCCGTCCGCGGGAAGCCGCATAGAAATTTCAAAACCGCCGTCTTCATCGCACGCAAATTCCGCTTCGCCCCCGAACCTTTCCGCCCGCTCGCGCATGCCCGTCAATCCAAACCCCGCCTTGATCGGCTGCTTCGCCCCCGCGCCGTTATCCGATAGTAAAAATTTAATCCACCGCCGCGCGCCGCCGCAAGCAATACCGTCGCCCGCGCTGCTACCTGCGCCGCCGTTCGCCGCGCCGTTCGCGCCGCTTTCCGTACCGTCGTTATCCGCCGCGCCGCCCGCAATTTCCGCGCCGTCCGCGGCGGTTTCCCCTTCGTCTTCTTCTTTCAGCTCGAAATAAAACGCCGTCGCGCCGCCGTGGCGCAAACCGTTCGAAATGCCTTCTTTCAGCGAGTTGCACAAAAACCGATACTTCGCAGGCGATACTTCGATGTCGTCGATGTCCGAGCGGATCGTCACCC
>CALARO010000362.1 GCA_937888935.1 uncultured Clostridia bacterium | reverse complement strand
CGCGCTATTGATAACGTAGCGGATCAGGTACGAAAACGCGAGCGAAAGCAGGATTGCCGTTACCGTCAACCCCGCAAGGAATATTACCGGCAGCCGATACGGGCGCATTTCCCGCTTCAGCCACGCTTTTCCACTCGCCGTTTCCTGCTCTTTCACGCTTTTATTTCCCGTTATTTTAATCTATTTTGTTTCGCTGTTTTTACGCTTGAAAATCTTATGATACGCGCGCGCTGCCAAGCTGCGGCAACGAAGATACGGCACTACGAAAAAACGGCGCAGACGATAGTTTTTTACGCGTTTTTTCGCATAGCGAAGGTATTTTTCGTTGGCAGCGCAATCAATCCGCTCGTTTTCGCGGAAATATTCCGAAAGTACGCCGAACACCGCGCTTTCGGGAATTTTTTCATCGGAATAGCAATTATCGCCGCGAATGATATAGCCGCCGTCGATCACGGAAATCACGCGGTGCAGCACGTATTTTTCGCCGCGCTTATACAGCGCGACATCCCAAGGTTTCAGCCGCGCTTCTTTTTTTACGATCACCACGCTGTCGCGCCCCGATTTCAGCATCGGCAACATGCTCACGCCCACCGTAGGTCCTACGTATTTTCCTTCTTCTTCGATCAGCTCTTCGATCGTGAGTTTTTTTGCTTCTTCCACCGCCGTTTACTCTCTTTTAATCGACGAAACGGGGATCGTTCAGCGTTTTTACGAACGCCGCGACGTCCGCTTTCGCCGTTGCTTCGTCTACTTCGTACTCGTTTAAAAGCGCGGCGACGGCTTCTTCTTCGGTGTGATCCTGCGTGAAGAAGCGCCACAAAAACGCGCCGCTATCGTTGAGCTTGATCATACCGTGAAAGTCTTTGCCCGTTTTGCCGATAGGCACTACGATATTTTCGCCGCCTACTTGTCTGATAATAAATCCTTCTTTGATTTTCATTGTTTTCGCCCTCTTGATTGCGTTTATTTCCGATCGTTATTTGTAAATTCTCTGCCGACGAGCGCGCGGAACGACGTTTGCATTGCGGAAATATCCATATTGCAATGCAACACGTATGCCGAAACGGTTCGCACGAACATATCCATAAGTTCGAGCGTTTTTTCGGCCGCTTCCTGCTCGGTAGGCAGTAAAATTTGCGAGAAAATGCGGTCAGCTGCTTCGCCGATACCGATTTTTTCGATAGAATTTTCTTTCGCGCGCTCGATAAAGCACAAGGCTTTCAAGGGTGCTTGCCCCTTTTTGCCGCGATTTTCTTTGCCGTTCCACGGCGTGCCGTAGGCGATGAATTTTTCGTCTTCCGCAGCGGCTTCGTTGTAGCCGATAATCGGTTTATCGCCGTTTAAAATTTCCGCGCCCCTTACGTTGTTTATCCAAAGCGCGGTGTGCGTAGACTTGCCGATACCGCTTCTGCCCAAAAACGCATACGCGTTATTTTCGTATTCAAGCACCGCCGAATGTAACAAAAATCTGCCGTATTTCGGCATCTGCAAACAGATACTGCGATACAGACAGATATTTTCGATGTATCCATCGGAAAAGCCTTCGGATTCCTTCTTTTCCGCGGCAAATTCTTCGTTTGTGACGGCGGCTTCGAACGCCGCGGGCGACGACTGATCTTCGGATAAATATTCTTTGCAAAATTCGCTTGTGTAGCGGCAACGGTTTTTTATATCCACCCGTAATCCCGCAAGCTCGTAAATCATTCCGCTTTCCCCTTTGTTTTCTATGATTATATCATACCACAAAATCGACGGATTTGCAAGTCTTAAAGGGAAAAAATGCGGTTTTTCTTTAAAATTTCTTTGCGCGTTATTCGGTTTTCGGCGTTTTGCCGAATCTTTCGCTTTGTTCTGAGCGTTCGCGCGCGTAAAAGGTAACGGAAAGCGCGATTAAAAAGATATAAATCGCCGCGCTCGAAACGCAGGACAGCGTAAACATTTTTCTCGCTTCGTCGCCCTGCGAAAACACCGAAATCAACGTATTTTGCAGCGACAGAACGGAAACGAGCGCGTCGCTGACGCCGATCTGCCGAAGTTGTTTGATACACGGGCGTTCGGCGCGGTTTTTCGCTTTATTGAAACGGACGATTGCCGCCGTGATTTTATACGTGGTATACGCAGCCATCGTGATCGCGGCGATTGTGCCTGCGTTTACGTTCTTTTTGCCAAGCGTCATCATTGCGATGGGCGCGGCTATGCATAAATCAATGAGTACTGTAAATACGGCAACGCGGCGGAAAGTGCGTTTTTCGCGGGTTATTTTATTTTCTTCGTTTTGCTCGCGCAGATTTTTCGATTCTGAAAGCAAAATCGCCGCGCGTGCGCACGTGAGCAGCGCATAATAAATGCCGATGCCGTAAAACCATGCGCCGCCCGTGCGCACCCCGAGAAACACGTTGTAGGCGGCGAACGCCGCCGTGACGATTGCAGACCACACCGTGCCGCCGAATTTACCGAGAAACGGGCGCGAACGATACTTTTCGATAGTTTGCTTAAAGAATTTCATTGTTTTGAATTTTCCGCGCCGCGCGGCGGCATAAACGCGCACGCTTTGATGATTTCCGCAATTTTTTCCGCCGGATCTTTACAATCGGATATCACCCAACGCATCACCACGGCGGAAAGCCCTTTCGCGTAAAATTCCATGCGGTAGGCGTGTTCTTCTTCCGGCACGCGAAAACGCGACAAAATCGGCGAAAAAACGCCGATTGAGCGTATCGACGCTTTCCGCGAGCAATTCGTAAATATTTTCATAATGCAAATAAAACCTTGAGCGATTGACTTTTGCCGCCGCGCAAAGCTCTTTGACGGTGATAAATTCGAAATCTTTCTTTTCGAGCAGGCGCAGCAACGCCTCGTCCATACGAAGCGCGGTATTGAAATATTTACTTGCGTTTTTATTTTTTTTCGCTTCCACGTGCGTTTACTTCCCCGTTTCGCCGTCGGTGATCTGCTTTGCGAGTTCTACGATTTCGCAGGCGTATTTTTTCTTTCTTGCGTTTAAAAATTTCTTGTACAACAGATAATTTACCGCCGCAAGCGCCTTGCCCGCAACGCCGACGATCCCGCCCGCCGCCAGCGCGCCCGCCGTGCCTGCGCCGATCACTTTCATTGCAAGGCACATGCCCGTACCGAAAATCAAGGCCGCTACCGTGCCGAGTGTGATCGCCGCGATTTTGGGCGGCTTTTTCACTTTGTCGTCCAACTTTTTCAGCGCGACGGCTTTGCTTGTGGTGGGCGAATATTCCGCCGCGATTTGTTCCGCATACACTTTTTCCGAATTTTTCATGATATGATTCTCCTTTGTCTTTTTTATTGCCTTTCGGCTTTCGACATGGATATTATAGCATTATTTTTCGGAAAACCGAACAACACGATTTTCGAAAAACGTTGATTTCGGAAAGTTTTTTTATTTTTTCGGCTTTTTTTCTCTCTGCTGCGCGGCGAGATACGAACACGTATCTTCCACGATGTTTTTAAGCGTTGCGGCGTCTTCTGTATCTTCGGGCATAAACATAGGCTTCGCGCCGCTATATGGAATTTCCTGCCGCATTGCATACTTTTCGTTTGCGGCGACTTGCTTTACGAGAAAAGCGATCGTCGTAAATGCCTCCGAACAGAATGCCGTTTTTATATAAGAGATATTCGCCCATCATTTTGCGGCAGGTAAAGCCCGAAATCTCGCCCGCATATGCCGACGAAAGACATTCGAGAATATAATTTTTAAATTCTTCGGAAGTTGCCATTTTTCATTTTTTCCTTTTTAGGTTCTATAAT
>CALARO010000361.1 GCA_937888935.1 uncultured Clostridia bacterium | reverse complement strand
ACGAGCCTTCCCAATTATCACTACGAAGATCTGGTGCAACTGAGCGATCTGTATTCAAAAAGCGGACTTTTAAACCCCGCCGCGATTGTAGACGCCAACCACTCGAATTCGGGGAAGCACTACGAAGAACAGCCGCGGATCGTGAAAGAAATTCTGCACAGCATGAAACACAACGCAGCCGTGGCTCGGCTTGTGAAAGGCGTGATGATCGAAAGCTATCTTGAAGACGGCTGCCAGAAAGTGACGGAGAGCGTTTACGGAAAATCCATCACAGATCCCTGTCTCGGGTGGGAAAAATCGGAACGACTGATATTGGAAATCGCCGATCTTGTAAAATAATTAAAAATTTCAGAGGTATATATTATGACTAATTCCGTCAATGAAAAAATGAGAATTCTCGGTTCGAAGCGGTCGGTGATCCGCGAGCTTTTCGAATATGCGAATAAGCGGCGCGCCGAAATCGGCGAAGAAAACGTTTTCGATTTCTCGATCGGCAGCCCGAGCGCGCCCACACCCGAAGCGGTAACCGAAGAAATGATTTCGCTTTTGAAAAATACTCCGCCCGATCGCCTGCATGGCTACACTTCGGCGCAAGGCGCGCCCGCCGTGCGACAAAAAATTGCCGGGTACATTGCTTCGGCGTTTCATGCGCCCGCTTCCGCCGACCTGATTTACGTCACCTGCGGCGCTTCTGCGGGACTTGCCATCACGCTTTCCGCGCTTTTGAACGACGGCGACGAAGCGATCGTTTTCGCGCCGTTTTTCCCAGAATACAAGGTGTTCATCGAAGGCGCGGGAGGAAAAATGGTGTGCGCGAAATGCCGCGAAAAGGATTTTTCGATTGATTTCGAAGCGCTCGCAAACGCGCTTTCCGAAAAGACGAGAGTTGTGATTATCAATTCGCCGAACAATCCCACGGGCAAGGTGATTTCCGAAAGCGAGCTGAAAAAACTCGGCGAAATGCTTTCCGCCTGCGAAAAGAAAAACGGCGCGCCGATTTACCTGCTTGCGGATGAGCCGTACCGCGAAATCGTGTTTTTCGATCTCACCGTACCCTACGCGCCGCTGTATTATAAAAATACGATCGTGTGCTATTCGTACAGTAAAACGCTTACGTTGCCGGGCGAGCGCATCGGGTATGTGAGCGTTTCGCCGGAAGCGGACAACGCCAAAGCGGTGTACGAAGCCGTTTGCGGCGCGGGAAGAATGCACGGCTACGTATGCGCTCCCGCGCTTTTGCAGTACACGATCGCAAACACGCTCGGCGTTACTTCGGATATGAAATACTACGCAAAAAACCGCGATTTGCTGTATAGCGCGCTTGTTTCTTACGGCTATGAATGCAGCCGCCCCGAAGGCGCGTTCTACCTGTTTATGAAAGCGCTTGAAGCGGACGCGTATAAATTTTGCGAGAGGGCGAAAAAATACGAATTGATCCTTGTGCCGAGCGACGATTTTTACTACCCCGGATACGTGAGAATTTCGTATTGCGTGCCGTTTTCGCGCGTGGAAAAATCGCTGCCTGCGTTCAAAGCATTGATGAAAGAATATTCCGAAACCTTAAAATAATAGCAGCGCCGAAAAACTTACGGTAAAAACTTGTTTTGCACGGCAAAAACGCTTGACAACGAATGAAAATCTATGTTATTATATAGAAGCACAATTCGGGGTTATAGCGCAGTTGGTAGCGCGTTTGAATGGCATTCAAAAGGTCAGGGGTTCGACTCCCCTTAGCTCCACCACACCGTACCTTATCCGGGCGTTTCGGCTTAATCGTTGAAACGCTCGGGTATTTTCTTATAATGCGCGCGCCATATACCCTGCAATCAACTGCAATCAGCCGCAAATGTAAAAATTCCGGCGCGTTTTAAAAAATTGATTATTTCCCGAAAAATCCCCTGTTTTTACCGATTTTTCCGTTTACTTACACGCAAAAACGGTGTATAATTAACTATAGAAAATCTGATTAAAATTCGTATTGAATTTACGGAGGTAAAATTATTATGGCTCATCCTACCGAACAATATTTTAACGACGTCGTTTCTTCTATCGCGGAAGCGGTGAAATTCGATTCTTCTTTAAAACCCGCCGTGCCGGGCTGCCCTTTCGGCAAAGAAACGGCGGACTGCCTGGCGTACTTTTTAAATCTCGCTTCGAAAATGGGGTTCGAAACGCATAACTACGATAACTACGTAGGCGAAGTGATCTTCGGCGAAGGCGAGCCGCTTGCCATTCTCGCGCATCTCGACGTAGTCCCTGCCGGCGAAGGCTGGTCGCATCCCCCGTTCGGCGGCGAAATCGACGACGAAGTTTCCGACGGCGGTATCGGCGGCATGAAAATCTGGGGGCGCGGCACGATGGACGATAAAGGCCCTGCAATCGCCACCCTTTACGCGATGAAAGCTTTGAAAGACGAAGGTTTTATGCCGAAGCGGCAAATTAAATTTATCGTCGGCTGCAACGAAGAAACGGGTTGGGCGTGCCTGAAACACTACGAAGAAGTGGCGAAAATGCCAGAAGAAGGCTTCTCGCCCGACGCGTCTTTCCCCGCGATTTACGCCGAAAAAGGCATCGTACATTGCAAGAGTTACTATCCTTTAAACAAAGATTCTTTCGTTTCTCTGCGCGCGGGAACGGCGGCGAACATGGTTTGCGCAAGCGCAACCGCCGTGCTGACGGAAGCTTCCGCAAAATACGTAAAACTTTATGAAAAAGCCGCCGAAATGCAGGCTTCTTCCGATAAAAAATTAAACGGCTCGGAAGAAAAACGCGCATTGCACACAGCGAAAAACGGCGCAACATGGAATTACGACGAAGCCACGCGCACGATCGTTTTCAACGGAAAATCCGCGCACGGCTCTACCCCCGAAAAAGGCGTGAACGCCCTGGAAGGCTTGCTTGAATTCGCTTCCATGTTCGACGAAGGCTGCAAACGCGCCTATGAAGTTCTGTGCCTTGACGAAAATCATCTGCGCGAAATGCGCGACGAAACTGGACTTTTAACGATGTCGCCCGACGTAGCGGCGATTGAGAACGGCGCGCTTGCGATCACTACGGATATCCGCTTCCCCGCCACGCATAAGGTGGAAGAAGTGCGTGAAGCGTTTGAAAAATCGGGCGTAAAATTCGAGTTTCTGCACTATCAAAAGCCGCTTTACAACGATCCGCAAGGCAAGCTGATTTCCACGCTGATGAACGTTTACAACCGCCACACGGGGCGCAACGAGAAAGCTATCGCCATCGGCGGCCGCCCGCAAGCGCGCGCGTC
>CALARO010000360.1 GCA_937888935.1 uncultured Clostridia bacterium | reverse complement strand
AGTATCAGGCGCGATTTGCCCGCCAAATCAGTTCAAGCTTGTTTTCATTCGGCTACGCCGCTACGGGCAGAAACCAGAAAATAATCGGGATCACGCTCTTGATTGCCGCAGCTAAGATGAGCGGCGCGCCCAAAAGCGTGGTTGCCGTGATAATATATGCCTTTTTCATGTATTTTACCCTCCTTCTGCCGCCTTTATCAAGCGGTTTGATAGCGTAACGCTATATTTTGAATATATTATATAGCAAAATGCTATAATTGTCAATGAAAAAGGGGGTAGAGAAATGAAAATTTTTTGCGAGCGGCTCACGGAACAGCGGAAAATGAACGGGTACACGCAGCGGGCGGTGGCGGAAGAGCTGGGAATTTCGCAGCCTTCATACGTGCGCTACGAGCGCGGCGACGCGCAGCCTACGCTTGAAAATCTGGCGAAACTCGCCGACCTTTTCGACGTATCCACCGATTATCTTCTCGGCAGAAAAGAATTGTAATGCGCGGAAGTAATGCGCAAAAACAAAAAAGCCGCTCTTCGTTGAGAAGAACGGCAGTAATTTTATAATCCGATTTTAAAAACCGATTTTACGCGTTGGCGGAATCGTTTTTGCCGGCGTTTCCCTGCGCTGCGGCGGGGGCGTCCGAATAATACGCGCTGTAATAGTACTGCGTGTAGCGCGATTCTTTCTTTGCGAATTTCTCGGGACGGAAATCGTTCACCACGATGCCGAGCAGGTTGGCTTTCACGAATTTCAAAGCTTCCACCGCCGCGCGGATGTCGCTCTGATACGAGTACTTATAGCGCGTTACGAGAAACGTGCCGTTCGCAATCGGCGCAACGGCAAGCGCGTCCGATACAAGCCGGAAAGGGGGCGAATCGTAAATCGTGTAGGCGAAGCGTTTTTTCAGCGCGAGATCAAGCTCTTTCATCACCTTATCCGCCAGAAGCTCGTAGGGGCGCACCGTCTGCGTGCCGCGGCAGATCACGAATAAATTCGGACTGATTTCGGTGGGGTGCAGCACTTCTTCGAGCGTTGCCTGCCCCGAAAGATAATCGGAAAGTCCGGGCGCGTGCGGCAGATTGAAAAATTTCGAAAGCCGACCCGCGCGAAGATCGGTGTCTACAAGCACCACTTTCACGTCGGACTGAGCGAGCATCAGCGCGGTATTCGCCGCCACGGTGGTTTTGCCTTCGGAAGGGTAGGAAGAAGTGCATAAAAAGCTTACGCCGCTGCCGTCCTGCTCGCGCGCGAGCGATACGGAAAGCGTCATTTTTAAACTTCTGAAAGCTTCGGTTACGGCAAAGGGGGTTTCCGCGTTTAAAAGATAGGCGCGCTTACCGCCCTGCAAAGCCGCTTTTTCGGCTTTTTTTCTTGCCGAGTTCGCGTTTTTTCTGCTTAAAAAGTCGAAGATACTCATTTTATTTTCTCCTCCTTCTTCTTCTGCCGTACTTCCTGTGCGGAAAGGTAATCAATCGAGGGGATCACGCCGAGTACGGGCATGCCGAGCGACTTCGAGAATTTATCATAATCGCGCAGGCGTTCGTCGGAATTGTCCGCCACAACCACCGCCACGCAGGCGATCAGCAGCGCGCCGAGACCGAAAATCGCGCCGAAAAGAATCGCCTTTTTCCGTGCGTTGCCGGGGTTTAAAAGGTGCGAATAGCTCACTTTCATCGGGGTACATTTCGCCGTGTAAGAAGTTACTGTACCTACGCCGTTGTTACCTCTCGTGTCTGTGGAATCTGGCACAATGATATGCCCCGGCTTTGCAGCCGTGCCGCTTTCTTCGTCGGCAGCCGTGCCGGATACTTCGAGTGGCACGCATTTTTTCGCCGCGGCGAGAATTTTTGCCGCAAAATCGGGATCTTCCTTCACCGATACTTTCATAAAGAAAGAGTTGGGGTTCGTGTCATAATCAAAATAGAACGAAATGCTGCTTTTCACGCCCGAAAGCTGCGAAAGATAGTATTTCGCCTGTTTTACTTCGTTTTCGTCATCCGATACAAGCATTGAAGTTACATCGATTTCGCCGTCTTTCATTACCGCCGCTACCACTTTTGCTGAATCGTCATCGAGTTGTTTTAAAAGCTCGGTGGAAAATATGTCGGAATTCAAGTGATCGATCAGCATGGAAATATGCTGTTCTTTATAAATGTAGTTGGGTGCTTTGCCTGGCTCTGTTTTTGTCGAGCCGTTTGATGCGTACACCATGCGCGTGGGAATAATCGAAATTTCGTATTTCACTTCCGCGCCGTAGTATTTCTTGTCTTTATACGTGAAATACCCGAATAAACCGCCGATCACAACGCCCGCAAGCAAAATCACGATCAGCAGTTTCAGCCTTTTGAGAAGAATACGGAAAACGTCGGATAACCCGATTTCGTTCTGCCGTTGATCCTGATACTCGTCCATTGTTCCTCCGAAGCGGCATAAATTTTTCGCTGCCGCCGATTTATATTATAACATCTTTGCGCCGTTTCGTAAAGCGATTTATAGCGCAATCGAAAAATTTGGCGCGCAAATTCCGCTTTTTCGCGTTTTTCCGACAACTTCCGTCGCAGCCGAAGCCCGGATATCGAATACGTTCAGATAATCTGCAACGCGAAAAATTTGAGATACGAAGTTTCTTCGGCGTTTAAAAGCGCGGGATGATCGGGCGCTTGCGTGCGGATTTCAAGGCATTTCGCCCTTCTTCCGCTCTCTTTCGCTGCTTCCGCGAGCATTTTTTCGAAAAGCGGCAGAGTCATGTAATGCGAGCATGAGCAGGAAATGAGATACCCGCCGCTTTTCACAAGCTTCATCGCCGTGAGATTTACGTCTTTATAGCCGCGGTAGGCGTCTTTCACTTCCGCCGCGCTCTTGCAGAAAGCGGGGGGATCGAGAACGATCAGATCGAATTTTTCGCCCGCTTTTTTGTACTCGCGAAGCAGCTCGAATACGTCGCCCTGCACCGTTTTCACGTTTTTAAAGCCG
>CALARO010000359.1 GCA_937888935.1 uncultured Clostridia bacterium | reverse complement strand
CAACCGCAATAAACCCCGCCATGATCGGTATACCTATCAGCCAAACGAATCTTATCGCCCGATAAACGATACTTTGCACCGTTTCGTTATCGCCTTCGGCATACGCTTTCGACACTCTCGGAATAAGTACGGCGGCAAGCGACGAAATAACGACTATGCTGATTCTGACCATTTTGTCGGCATATTCGTAATAACCGTTTTCTACGCGCGTCGAAGTCATCCATCCTAACATGGATTTGTCAAGTATCATGTATACCTGAGAAGCAATCGCCGGTATGAAAAACGAAATGATTGTTTTAAAGTGCTTGAAAGGTTTTACTCCCTTTACTCTACAAAGATATCTTCTCAACGGCACCCACATTATTAAATTCGCAGCCACGGTAATGCCGCACTTACTAAGCGCGTACAACCACAAATCGTCCGGCGATTTCACAAATATGAAAATAAACGCAAGATTGAGAATTCGCGCAACAAGTCCGCAGACTACAACCAGCCTGAAATCTTCAAGTCCTTGATAAAACCACGTTATATCTACAAGCACATTAAAAATTTCAAGCGTCAAAACCAGGCAAACAACAAAGTTTGTGTTGACTATATAAACATACCCTATATATACAGCAATCGCAAACAGACTCGAAATCGTTCTGACTATCTGTATTTCCCAAAAAACTTTGCTTCGCGCTTCGGGAGAATCCTGCGCTTTGCCTATTTCTCGCTGAGCGTAAACGGACGTGCCAAAAGCGGCCAGAAGACTGAAATACGAAACAATCGATTCCGAATAGCTAAGAATTCCCACCGCCTCCGGCTGCAACATGCGTGCCAGATAAGGTATGGTTACAAGCGGTATGATCAAAACTAAAATTTGATAAGTTACGTTTAATATGTAATTTTTCTTTAAATTTTTTGCCATACAAAAATTAACGTCTCACCTTATAATTTTTCCGCTCGCTTTACTTATCCTTTACAACAAAACACGCTGCAACGAAAGAGACGGAATGAAAGCTAACCGTCAACACACCGTATGCGTTAGCCTGATGCACTCGGTATTATACAATCTTAGTTGATCCGTTGTTCTTTGAGAACCGTTAAATATCTTTCCAGCGCGTCGCGCCAATCGGGCAGCGGCGCAAACCCCGCGATTTTCAATTTCGACTTATCCAATCTGCTGTTAAACGGACGTTTCGCTTTCGAAATACCGTATTCCGCCGTCTTCACAGGAATCACTTTCACGTTCTTCTCTGCCTGCCTGAAAATTTCCTGCGCAAAATCCGCCCACGAGATATATCCGCCTTCATTCGTCGCATGATAATATCCGTATCTTTCCGTTTCGATCATATCAACCAAAAGCCTTGCCAGATCGTAAGTATACGTCGGCGTGCCTATTTGATCGTTAACCACCCGAAGCGCGTCGTGCGTTTCGCTCAGTTTCAGCATCGTCTTTACGAAATTGTTTCCGTTTTTCCCGAATACCCACGCAATGCGAACGATAAAATATTTTTCCAACAGCCCGCTTACCGCTTTTTCCCCTTCGAGCTTGCTCTTTCCGTACACGTTCAAAGGCGCATACTCGCTGCAGTCGGGTTTCCACGGCTCATCGCCTTGCCCGTCAAAAACATAATCGGTGGATATATACATCATTTTCGCGCCGGTTTCACGGCAAACCCCGGCAATATACCGCGTACCGTCCGCATTGATTTTCATCACTTTGCCGATGTTCGAAGGATCTTCCGCCGCGTCCACCGCCGTCCATGCCGCGCAATGAATCACCGCGTCCGGCTTCACTTCGCCCATCACCCGCTTCACGGCACTTTCGTCGGTAATGTCCATTTCGTCAATATCCACGCCCACCGCTTCGTGATTCCGCTTTTTCAATTCGTTGACAACGTCGAATCCGAGTTGCCCTTTTACGCCTGTAACTAAAACTTTCATTTGAAGATTTTCCTCTTTGTCTGCACGGCAATTGCTATACAACAATACTTGAAATAACTAAACGAACTACATTTTATATTCACGCAAGTCGTGCATATTCGCGACAATTTGCCTTTATATTTCTTCACTATCGCTTTCAGCGCTTTTCTGAACGAACCGTTCAAAGGATTTCCTTTTGACTCGTGACACGCGTCCGCAGTGGAAAAAATATAATTTTCCCCGCCGGAAATTAAATTATTAAAGCAAATATCCGCGCCGTAAAAATGCCAGTTATTGCAAGCTGTTTCATCAAATTTTAATTTCTGCCATAATGATTTTCGCATTGCAAACATACATTCGTCCAAAGAAATCGCCGGCATTATTTTACCGTTTGTCGAAATACCCCGGTACAGTTTTTCTTTTGTTTCGCAAAAATCATAATAATTTTTTTCATCCGCTTCCGCAACTCCGGCAAGCCCGGCTATTGCGTCAGGCTTGTCGATCAGAAAATTATAGTAATTTTCAAGAATATCTTCCCCCCAAAGATATACGTCCTGATGCATAAACACAATCACTTCGCCCGAAGCTTTTTCCGCCCCGAAATTAAGCGCGCTTGCCGCCGAAGAAAACCTTTTTTCACGATTATCGAGAAGAATCGTTTCCACCGACGGATAAATCGTTTGTTTTTCTATACAACTTACCGCTTCGTTCAATTGAGCAACGTTGGTGTAAACGACCACAACCGATAATTTGATTTTTTCAGTATCCAACCCCATACTATTTGTTTCCGTACATTTTCTCGTAATAATTCCGATACTCGCCGCTCACTATCGTTTCCCACCACTCGCGGTGCGTCAGATACCAATCAATCGTCTTTTTAATGCCGTCGGCAAACTTCGTTTCCGGCAACCACCCAAGCTCGTCGTGAATTTTCGTCGGATCAATCGCGTAACGCATGTCGTGTCCTTTTCTGTCCGTCACATGCGTAATCAAAGTATACGGCTTCCCGAGATAATCGCAAATCAACTTCACAATATCTATGTTTCTCATTTCGTTGTGGCCGCCTACATTATACACCTCGCCTACCCTGCCGCGATGAATTATCAAGTCGATCGCCCGGCAATGATCTTCCACGTACAGCCAATCGCGCACGTTCAGCCCTTCGCCGTACACGGGAAGCGGCTTATCGTTCAGGCAATTCGCAATCATCAGCGGTATTAACTTTTCCGGGAAATGATACGGCCCGTAGTTATTCGAACAGCGGCTGATCGTTATAGGCACCCCGAACGTCCTGTGGTATGCCTGCACCAGAAGATCCGCCGAAGCCTTGCTCGCCGAATAGGGCGAAGACGTATGAATCGGCGTGCTTTCCGTAAAAAACAAATCGGGGCGATCGAGCGGCAAATCCCCGTACACTTCGTCCGTCGAAACCTGATGGTATCTCTCAACGCCGTATTTCCGGCAAGCGTCCATCATCACCTGCGTACCGAGAATATTCGTCTGCAAAAAGATTTCGGGCGTTTCAATCGACCGATCCACATGACTTTCCGCCGCAAAATTCACCACAATATCCGGCTTTTCAACTTCAAAAATTTTATAAATGCCTTCGCGATCGCAGATGTTCGTTTTATAGAAAACGAAATTCTCGTTTTTCATCGCTTCCGCCAACGTAGACATATTTCCCGCATACGTCAGGCAGTCCACGCACACGATTTTATAATCGGGGTGTTCTTTCAGCATGTGATATACGAAATTCGAGCCGATAAAACCCGCCCCGCCCGTTACAAGTACCGTCTTTTTCATTTACTCTTTCACCTCAAACGCAAATTTGCACTCTTTTAAAAGCGGGTGCTTCTGATCTTTTTCGCTTAAAATCACCCCCGAAACGTCGCCCCAGTCAATGCCGATGTCCGGATCATTCCACATAATCCCGCCCTCGTCGTCCGGGCGATAAAAATCATCGCATTTGTATGCGAATTCGGCGTAATCAGAAACGACTACAAATCCGTGCGCAAAACCGCGCGGTATCATAAACTGCCGGTGATTTTCGCCCGAAAGAAGCACCCCCACCCATTGTCCGTAGGTTTCGGAATTTTTTCTTAAATCCACCGCCACGTCAAACACCTCGCCGCTCAGCACTCTCACAAGTTTCGCCTGCGGATGCGTTTTCTGAAAATGTAATCCCCGCAGAACGCCTTTTTTGCTGCTCGATTGATTGTCCTGAACAAACTTATAATCAAGCCCCGCCGCCGCGAAATCGCTTTCTTTATAGGTTTCCATAAAATAGCCGCGATGATCGCCATAAGTTTTCACGTCGATAATATATACGCCCTTGATTTTCGTCTCGTTAAAAGTAAAATTTCCCATAAAACAACCTCAATACTTGATTTCGCCGTCCGCAACTTTTTTCAGATGCTGCCCATACGGCGACTTTCCATAGCGTTCCGCCGCTTCAAGAAGCTCTTTTTTCGACGTCCAGCCGTTTATGTACGCAATTTCTTCCGGCGCGGAAATCGTAATGCCCTGCTGATTTTCGATCATTTCTACAAACGCCGCCGCCCGCGCAAGGCTTGCAAACGTTCCGGTATCGAGCCACGCAAACCCGCGACCTAAAAGCTGCACGTCAAGTAACCCGTCATTCAGATACATTTCGTTCAGCGTGGTGATTTCCAATTCGCCGCGCGCCGACGGCTTCACCGCCTTAGCCTTCCGGCTCACCCCGGCAGGATAAAAATACAATCCGGTTACGGCATAGCTCGACTTCGGCTGCTTCGGTTTTTCTTCAATCGAAATGGCCTTCCAGTTTTCATCGAACTCAACCACACCGAAACGTTCCGGATCATTCACATAATAGCCGAACACCGTGGCTCTTTGATTTTTTTCGGCGTCGGCAACGGCGAGTTTCAAAGCTTTTCCGAACCCGTTGCCATAGAAAATATTATCGCCGAGAATCATGGCGCACGCGTCGTCGCCGATAAAATCTTCGCCGAGAATAAATGCCTGAGCAAGACCGTCCGGCGACGGCTGAATCATATACGAGAGATTCACGCCGAACGCCGAACCGTAGCCGAGCAGTTTCTCGAAATTCGGCAAATCCGTCGGCGTAGAAATAATGAGAATATCTTTAATGCCGGCAAGCATAAGCGTCGAGAGCGGATAAAAAATCATCGGTTTATCGTACACCGGCAATAATTGTTTACTTGTCACCATGGTGAGCGGATACAATCTCGTTCCCGCCCCGCCCGCTAAAATAATTCCTTTCATAATAAAGCCTCTTCAAATTAATTAAAGCTTAAAACAAAACTTTTTAAACTCAATTTATATTTATTTTTGTTTCTTTCAATCGTTTTTACTTTTTCGATTAAACCATTGAACAAACAAATCTCTGATTTCACCCCGAAACCCCGTGTAAAAACGATGATAGTTTCCGGAAAAAAAGTTTTTCAGTATCCATAAAGATCCGGCAATTCTGCCACGATTTTGTAATTGATATGCCCCTGTCCAAAAATCTGCCGCCCGATCAATTTTTTTCAGATAAACAGAAGGAATTTCCCCCGCGCATATTTCCGAGGCGTTATGCCATCTGATCTGCTGCATTTTCCTTATATTTTTCAGATTCTCGCTGAAATTTCCAAACCACTCTCGGGTTTTTTGAAATAAATTTTTTTTCTTCATTCCCACAACGTTCACCGTATGTTGTCGGTATAATATCAGCTTTTCTTCGCAAGGGAAAATCGCACTATCTTTCATGGACAAACGCAACGCAAACCATTCGTCATGCAACCATCCGCCGGGAATAGCGAAAATTTTACAAACGCATTCTCTTTTTAATGCCATTGCCGCACCCGTCACATAATTATGCTTTAAGAAGTAATTAAACCACTTCTTTTGTTTAAGCATCCTTTTTGTCAAACCGCAGGCACACCACATATCGGCATGTAAATCATTCAGATCTTTATCCACCAATTTCCCATTGGAAAACACTAGTTGCGCATTCTCATTATTTTCAAAAATACGCAACATAGTTTCCGCCTTTTTTTCCACCCATACGTCATCCTGATCGCATGTAAAAATTATGTCGCCCGAACACATACGGATAGCGTTTAAAAAATTCCCGGCAACTCCGCGATCCCCTGCATTACGTACAATTTTCCATGAGAAAGCAGTGTTTTCAAGAATGTTTTCCGCCGCCTTCAAAGTGCCGTCCGTTGATCCGTCATCGCTGATAATAATTTCACGGGGCGCAATCGTTTGCTTCAAAATACTTTCTAATTGTTGTCGTATATATTTTTCACCGTTATACGTACACAGCGCTACACTATAGTCAAGCATTAAGTCTCCTTTTCGAATATAACGCTCAAAAGATATAAAGGAAGCGTTTCGTTTTCGCCGCGAATCATCTCGTCTTCACTCAATATTTCCGAATATAAAAGTATCAAAAACGCAAATCCCGTCGTGGAGTATAAAAACGGATTCGTATAAGAAATCAGCAAAAATCCGATATATGGTAACAATATATCGTAATTTCTCGTAAAAAGTTTTACTTTCCCAAACATCGGCATAAAATGATAATCGGGAATAACCGTAGCGGCAATCGGATATAAAAGCGTTGCCGCAAACGGTAAAAATCCTATAATTCCCACTTTCCTGATCATATCCCAATAAGATAATTCCACCAGACTTTCCATTTGATTAGTGCCGTAAGAATAATAGCTGCTGCCAAATCCTGTACCGAAAATAAAAGTTGCGGGCTTATTCTTCCATAATGTAAACATACCTTGCAAATGCCCGTCTCTCGTTGCGTCCGAACCGGCTTTATTTTCAA
>CALARO010000358.1 GCA_937888935.1 uncultured Clostridia bacterium | reverse complement strand
GCCGGGAATTTCGCCTGCAGATCTTTCAAATCCTGTTCGCCTTGCTTCATCTTATTGATCAACGCCGTTAAAATATCGTTCGCCGATTTGCCCGCCGCTTCAAGCTGCTTCACAAGTGCGTCGTAGTCCGCTTCGTACTTCGTAAGATCGTCCGTTGCTATGGTAATATCCGCGGAAGCGTCGTTAACTTTCAGCTTGATAATCATTTGTTTTTGCGCAAGAATTTCCGCTTTCTTTTCGCGAAGCTGCGTTAAGAGTTTCTGATATGCGGAATCGGGCGAAATTAAAACTTCGTAACGCTTGTCGTCAAGTGCCTTGATCGCCGCCGAATAGGTATTTATTGCCCATTCGTAACCTTGATAAGCAAGCGCATATGCGTTGCCCATCGCAAAAATCACGTCTTTCGTGGCGGTGCTTTTGGCAAGCGAAATCTGATATTCTTTCGCCGCGAAATACGCTTGCCGCAGTTCTTCGGAAGCAAGCTGCGCCGTTTCCACACGCCCGATCGCGATTACGTTTAAAAGCTGCTCGTCGTTCATGCCGGCGATCTCTTCTTCGCTGTACACGGAATTGTTCTTTGCAAGTTTTTTCAACTCTTCCGTTTTCAGCGCATCCGCACGCTCGATCGTGGCGGTGATACCGCTTTCGTCGAGATACTCTTTCGCCTTTTTCTCGGCGTTTTTGTACATGTCTTTCGCCCATTTCGTATCGCCGGATACGGTGATTTTAATTTCGTTGTCGCCCGCTTCTACTTCGCTCTTGACTATGTAGCCCGTTTCCGTGGCAACTTCGACTACGCCTTTCACCGCTTCTTCCGAAGTTTTGCCCACAAACGCCGTGCCTTGCAAAATCACCGCCGCATCATCGTTGAGCGCGGTTACGGACACAACTTTGTTATCCGCATCCACCATCAATTCAACCTGCGGATTGATTTCCACCGTCATACGCGTGTTTTCCGCGGCTTTCGAGCAGCCGCCGAACGAACACACCGACACGCCGAGCATAAGCGCGGCACACAATGCCGTAAATCTTTTTTTCATGCTTTTTACTCCTGTTTTGTGTTTTTTGCCGCCGCTTTTTCAGCTTTGGCTTGAATGTATTCTAACAGTTTTTTGACGCGTTGTCAATAACACTCAAAAAACAAGTGTATAAATTTGAACAAATTTTATTATATTGTACAAAGGTTCTATAATAAATGTTGGGGTGAGTGCGAAACAAACAAAGAAATAATCAA
>CALARO010000357.1 GCA_937888935.1 uncultured Clostridia bacterium | reverse complement strand
ACATTATTTCTTTTTCTTCCACCTTTAAGTAGAACGTTTTGAAATCGTCCGTAAATCCGTTCGTGAACCGCGCCACCACGCCGACGATGATGATCACTACCAACACTATCCCGACGTATGCAAGCCAACCCGCGCTTTTTCGTTTTATCACATTCTTTCACCTCCCGCTAAAATTCCATCTCGTTCTGGCTCATATTCACGCCCGTTACCACGCCCGGATCGTACACGACTTTTATCGTTTTACTGCACCCCGAATTCCGCTCGGTGAGCGTTACATTGAAATAACAATCCGTAACGTACGAGCGGAATTTCCCTTCATAGAAAATCGTTCTCCCGCCGTCCATTCGCCCCGTACCGCGATAAAAATCTTCCACCGCCGAAAGCGTTTTTATCGTCAGCGTGCCGCTATCATAACTCGCTGAAATCAACGCGTCTTTCAGAGAATCGTATTCTACCGTTTCGTTGCTCGCGTCGTACCATACGTCTTTGTCCTGCGCCTTGAAATGTTCCATATATCCGAGCATCACCTGCCCTACGCCCGTTACGCTCACCGTTACGTTATTGAACTTCTCGCCCACCGCGCCGAACGGATTGCTCATTTCCACCGCGTATTCGTATGTATTCCCGATTCCGAAGCGATACGCACCGTCCGTTTCCTGCGTGTTCCCCGTAAGCGTTATATCGGTTGGTTGCCCCGCATACGTTACGGTACAGGTAGCCACATATTTGCCTTGACGGGTTACGCATACCACTACGATTTCGCCCGTGAACGGCTGTTTGCACGTTACCGTTGCAGAAAGCGAGCCGTCCGAATCCGGCGTTACCGTGAGATAATCCGTTACTGCCCCGTTTTGCTTTTCGCCCCATTCCACCGACCAATCTACCGACGTGTTCTTTGCCGTACTCGGCTCGATAATCGCCTGTATTTTCTTGCTCACCGTCTGATTCGCGTTTACGCTGCCCGCAAGCGGGGAGATGATCGTGCTTGCCATAGATAACTTCGCTATTTTGACGGGCTGTTCTTGCACTATCTCGCTTTGGTTTACAGGTATTTCGGCAGAAATCTTCCCGCAACCGGACAAACAAAACGTGCCGACCATACCCGCAATTAACGCGCTTAGAAGTAGTGTTTTTGCTCTATATTTTTTCATTCCGTTTTATCTCCCGTTCATATCAATAAAAATGCGTGCCGTTCGAAGAAATCGATGCGTAAAGCGTAATATCGCCTACCCAATTCGCGGGGATCGTGCCGTCGAACGGTATCGTCGCATTCCAATCCAAGTACCAACCTTTGAACGTATACGTTACTCTGCCCGTACCGCTTCCGTTATGATATTCCCCGTTTTCGCCGCTACACGAAAAACTCGATTTCAACGCGCTTACGCTCGCGCCCGTGCCGTATGTATACGTTTCGGGATAACTTCCCCCGTCCTGCTTACTCAGTCCACATTCCGAGCCTTTTTCGAACAGCGTGGTTGCCCAGGTATATTTCGCCGCTCGGTACGTGATTTTATACGTTTTTGCGTTCGTTTCTTCCCCGAACGTCAGCTCGGTGTTGTCAAGCGCTATGCTTTCCGGTTTGATTTGTTCCTGCGTGGCTTTCGTGTTCAGCGAAAACGCACAATTTGTAAGCGCGTTGCCGTTTGAATCGTTTAATACTACGTTTACCGCCCCCGAACTGTAATTGTAAATCGCATTGATCGCCTTGTTGTAATCCGCCGCGCTCGTCAGCTTGTCCGCATACACCTTGTTGAATAAATCGCTCATCACAAACCCGTTCTGCGTTGCCGTAACTTCCGGCGTTTTCGCCGCTGTACCGCCGATTTTTTCAAGCGCGCTTAATAACGAGGTTTTATACGTTACTTTCATTTCGCTCGGCGCGGTAATCTCGCTATCTTCGAGCGCAAGCGTATACGGCGCGCTTTTGTTATAGGCGTAATTGATTGTAATCGGCTTATCGCTCGAAAAATCCGCGTATAACGTTCCCGTCTTTTTCGTGTTGTTCACGCTCGGCGTTTTTCCTTCCTGCGTTACCGACAACTCGTATGATAATAACTGCTGTTTGTAATCTATCGTACAACTCGCCGTCGCTTCCGCGTTTTCCCGCGACGTTACCGTTAATATCACCTGCTCGCCGAACGCCTGATAACACGTTACCGACGCCATCAACGAGCCGTCTGCGGCGGGCGTTACGCCTATATACTCGCTCAACGTCTTTCCGCTCGCCCATTCCGATTCGGGATTCTTAAACGCCGCCGACCAGTCCACTTTCTTATTCGCAGCATTGTTCGGCGTAATCGTCGCGATTAAATTCGCCGTTACGGCGCTATTCACTTCGTTTCCCGATTCGTCTGCATACGTTGCCGCCGTAAACGCCATCTTTGCGGGCATTGCATAGTACTTTTCGCCGCTTAAATCGTTCCCGTTTTCGTCCGTTACGTTCGGAACCGTTTTCGGTGGATTTTCGTTCGTGCTTGCCGTATACCCGCCACCCATAGGCGAGTTCTTTGCGGTTTTTGCTATGATTAGCCCCGCGCCTGCCGCCATACATACCGCCGCCGTTATACTTGCCAGAATTGTTGCTTTTTTCGTTGTTTTCATTGTAGTTTTCTCCTTATAATTTTTATGGTTTTCGTCCGCGCCGATTTTTCCTCGGCGCGGACTACATTTTCGATAAATCTTCTGCCTTTATCTCAAAAGCATTTTCAGCAGAATTTTATCCGTGGCTCTTGCGGGTTTCACGGGACACTCGTATTCCATACCGTCCTCGTCGTAAGACACCACCTTGTACGTATTGCCGGAAATGATGTCGCCGTTATCCGCTTTCAACTCGAACGGCGTTACGGCAAGTTCCGCTTCTTTTTCGCCGTTAAACACGATTTCAAGAAGCTTGTACCCGCCGAAATCGGGCGGTTTCACCGCCGCCACTACGTCAAGTCCGCGTACGTTGCCCTTGATAAAATAGCAATCGAACTGCTTGCCGTTCTTCTCGTAAAAGCCTTTTTCCACCATAATTTTTTTCGTCTGATTTTCCATTTTTCACCTCGTGTTATTTAGATCTTCTTTGCGAAATTTCCTTCGCT
>CALARO010000356.1 GCA_937888935.1 uncultured Clostridia bacterium | reverse complement strand
CGTCCGTGATAATTTTTTCCATCGCTTCGGCAATGGATTTTTCGCTGTACGGATCTACGAGAAGCGCCGCGCCGCCCGCCACTTCGGGCAGGCACGATACGTTGGAAGTGATCGCAGGCACGCCCGCAGCCATCGCTTCCACGAGCGGCGAGCCGAAGCCTTCAAACGTGGATACGAACATCAGCGCGCCCGCGCCCTGCATCACGGCGGCAATGTCGCCGTCTTCGATACCGTTTAAAAGCACTATGCCGGGCAGCGCAATCTTTTCCGCCTGTTCTTCAAGCGCGCGCTTGTGGTTGGCGATCACAATCTTGTGATTTTTGCGGATTTCTTCCGGCAGAAGAGCATAAGCGTTTAACAAACGGGCAAGATTTTTATTTTCGCGATCCTGCCCCACGAAAAGAAAATATTTTTCGCCGGTATGGTATTTTTCTTTCACTTCGGCGCGTTTTTCTTCGCTCGCGGGGGCGGAAAAAATCGCGGTATTTATGCCGGGATAATTCACCACGATTTTGCCATTAGCCATGGGGTAGTAGCTTAAAATCTCGCTTTCGGAATGGTGCGAAACGGTGAAAATCACGTCGGCGTTCTTCACCGAATTTTTGTACATTTTTTTGTAGAAATGCGTCATCCACTTCGGAAAATCGGGGCGGTGCAAAGGGATCAGATCGTGGATCACCGCCACCGTAAGTCCCTTCGGTTTATTTTTCGGCACGAAATTCACGGGAAATACGTACACGTCCGCCTTTTCGCCGAAAATTTTATCGTAATTTCTTTTGAGAAGATATTCCGCGCGCGACAACACGATGGCGGGGTACGCCGTTTTCGTGAGCTTTACGCTGACGCCCGGCGCGATTTCTTCATACACGGCGGCGATTTTTTGCGGATCGTCTTTGCGGGCAAGCAGCGCGCCGCCGATCAGGCGCACGTTTGTATCCGCGTTGCCGCCGCGATAAGCTTTCAGCGTTTCCTGCAAAAATTTGGTAACGCCGTCGTGTAAATTTTTCGTATCTGTCAAGTACAAAGCGATTTTCATTCTTTTTCCTTTGCGTTTTTTAAGATTTCGCTTTTTCTATTTGCTTAATCGTTTCCCGATTTCTTTCACGAACGTATCCGCCGTGTTTTTCCACGTGAAAGCCTTGGCGCGTTCTTTGCCTTTTTCAATGAGTTCTTTCCGCAAAGCTTCGTCCGTGATAATTTTTTCCATCGCTTCGGCAATGGATTTTTCGCTGTACGGATCGGCTAATAGCGCCGCGCCGCCCGCCACTTCGGGCAGACACGATACGTTGGAAGTCACCGTCGGCACGCCCGCCGCCATCGCTTCCACGAGCGGCAAACCGAAGCCTTCGAAAGTAGATACAAGCATCAGCGCGCCCGCGCCCTGCACCACGGCGGCGATGTCGTCGTTTTCGATGCCGTTTAAAAGCACCGCGCCGGAAAGCGCGAGTTTATCCGCCTGTTCTTTCAGTTCCCGATTGTGATTTGCGATCACGAGCTTATGATTTTTGCGGATTTCTTCGGGCAGCAGCGCATACGCGTTCAATAAGCGGGCAAGATTTTTATTTTCGCGGTCCTGCCCCACAAAAAGGAAATACTTTTCGCCGGTGTTGTATTTTTCTTTCACTTCGGCGCGTTTTTCTTCGCTCGCGGGGGCGGCAAAAAAGTCGGTGTCCGTGCCGCAGTAATTCACCACGATTTTGCCCTTTGCCATGGGGTAGTACTTTAAAATCTCGCCTTCGGAATGGTGCGAAACGGTGAAAATCACGTCGGCGTTCTTCACCGAATTTTTGTACATTTTTTTATGTAATTTCTTTTTGATCGCCGATTTCAACCCGCCTTTCGGAGCGTGCAGCGGCGTGAGATCGTGAATAATCACCGCGGTAAGTCCTTTCGGCTTGTTCGCAGGGCAATAATTCAAAGGAAACACGTATACGTCCGCCTGTTCGCCGAAGATTTTTTTAAAATTCATCGACAGCAGGTATTCCGTAAACGTCAATGCCTTTTGGGGGTAAACCGTGTTTGTATAGCGCATATTCACGCCGGGCATCGTTTCCCGGAAATCCTTTTCGATTTCGGCACGCCGCGCGCCGCGCCTTTCTTTACGCAATAAAAGCGCGCCGCCCGTAATTTCCGTTTTTTCCGACTGCTTTGTTTTTGCGAAAGCTTTCAGAGATTCCTGCAAAACTTTCGTCACCCCGTCGTGCGGATTTTTATTATCGGTTAAATACAACGCAACTTTCATATCGCTTCTTTCTCCTTTGGTATCTTCGCGCCCGCCGTTTTCGCCGTCCTTCCGCGTTTTCCGCCTTTTCCGCCTTTTTCGCCCGCAAGCATGATCTCGGCGTACATAAACGTTACGGGAATAATCGTGGCGAAAGCAAAGCCGAGCCAGCCGAGCGTCGTCATCGAAAAATATACGCACACACAGAAAAACGCGCTTTTTTTCGAAGTGCGGGCAAACGCCGCGTAAAAACAAACCAACAGCGCCGTGCCGGCAAGCCCCACGCTGCCGAGCAGGCTGAGCGTAGTGGTATTCGATTCCACATACGAAAGGCCGATGCCGAGAAGCGGACGAGCCGCAAAATATTTCAATGCGAAAAACGCGCTCGTAAGCCGCGCCCCTTCCGAAGTAAACGTAGCGTCGTCGCCTTTCAGCAAGCGGAACAGAGAATAGCAAAAACTCGATGCCCGCTCGTACATGCGATCGAGATTCCACTTCGTTTTCAGCGAAGTGCAACCCACCACGATAAACGCCGCCGCCGCCAGCAGCAAAAATCCCCACGCCCAGAAAAATTTTCCTTTCGGCGAAACGTAAAACCAAAAGTACATAAAAAGCAGCAGCACCACGTACAGATACGCCCCGAACGAAGTGGAATAGGCAAGCAGGAAAACGATCGCAAAAAAGAATACGTTGTCCGCGATCGCGGCAACCGCGCCGCATGAGTACATTTTATTTCTGTCGCCCACGAGTTTCAGAAGCGCGAGAAACCCGAAAAACGAAAAATACGTGGCGTAATGCGAAGGCTCTTTATAAAGTCCCTGATACCGCTCTACGAGCGCGAACGTATGCGGCGTTTCGCCGAAAAACGGATTATAATATCTTTCGGTAAGATTTACGCCGAAAGATTTTTTCACCACAATTTCGAAAAAACCGTAAACGACCATCACGCGGCCGAGCCAAAGCAGCGCGCCCGCTATTTTCATTTTTTCCGCCCGCGCGCCGAATATTTTCGCCGCTACGGAAAAATTCACCACGAGTCTTACCACCACGAACGCCGTTTTAAACATGGCAAACGACGGCTTCACTTTCACGAATCCCACGTCGAAACCCAGAACGTATCCGTCGAAATCCATAATCACGCCCGGCTTATAGGGGCGCGCGGCGCAGGAAAGGACGCCGAGAAAAATCGAAAACAGCAAAGCGCCGCCGACAATCAGCACTCTCGTATCGCACTTTTTATAGCGCAGCAAGATCAGCGAAAGCCCGAAAACGACCATGGAAGCCACAAAATCGTAGCCGACGAATCGCTCGTTTACTTTTGCGAAATAGCCGAGATTCGTGAACATAAACGTGAAAAGTTCGAAAATAAACGCCAGCTTAAACCATTGCTCGATAAACCGCGCAAAAAAGCTTTCTTCCGCCGATTTGTAGGGGGTAGTGGGCGATTCTTCGCGTTTTTCCCGTTCGAAAGCCGGCTCTTCAACCGAAGCCGAAGCTTGTCCTTGCCCGGAAACTTGTCCTTGCGCGGACATATTTTCGCGCGCAGAAACGCAATCTTCGTGCGCCGAAACTCGCCCGCGCCCACGCGCACGCGAAGACAAAAACGCCGGATATTTCGTTTTGATAAACGCCGCGACGGGCAGCGCGCAGATCATCGCGCCAAGCACCCACGCAAAGGGCGTTAATTGAATACTCATTTTCCCTCCCGGCAAATTTCTTCTATCTTCCGTTCGATCGCCGCCGCCGCTTTTTTATAATCGAATTTTTCGAAAATTTCTTCTCTTTTCGTATGTACCGCGGGGTCT
>CALARO010000355.1 GCA_937888935.1 uncultured Clostridia bacterium | reverse complement strand
TCAATTCCCCTGCGAAAAATAATCGTACACCGCCGAATAATACTCGCCGAGATACGAAGGCGCGGTTTTATCGTTTTTAAACGCCTCAAATCGCGCCGAAGAGTCCGAATACTTCGTGTGATAATAATTTTTCACCGCCTGCACCCGCTCCGCCGCCGAAAGCGAATAATCCGCATATTCCGCGCTCGTTCCTCCGCTCGTTTCCGGCTTCGCCGCATAATTCAGGTAAAACAAAAGACCCTGCCGCACCGCTTCCACCTTGTTATCGTACTCGGCAGTCAGCGCGGCGCACAATTTCTCGTACACGCACGAGCGAAACGCCCCCGCCCGCACCAATTCGTATTTTTTCTTTCGCTTTTCTTCCGCAAGTGCAGCCTTGTAATTCTCTTTTTTCAGCTGCGCCGAACGCACTTTGTCCAGCTGTTCCGCGTCCAGAGAAGCATACTGCTTCGCCGTCAGATTGATAATATCTATCGTCACTTACTCTCACCTCCCGCTTCGCTTTCGATCGGAATAACCCGATCAACGCTCAAAAGCATACACTTCCGCCGCCGCGCCAGTCGCCGTCGCGCCGTCCGAAAGATCCAGCGCAAACGAAAAGCTTTCCGCGCTCATGTTCAGAACAACGTTCACCCCGTCTTCGCTAAGCGCAAGCTCATAGGCGCGCGCCCCGTCCGCGCCGCTCACCGTCAGTTTCGCGTTCCCGCTTCCGTACACCGTCACCCGCTTCAGCGTTTTCACGCCCTCCAGCGAAAAATCTTCGTTTTTGCGTTCCAGGCGACACAAACCGCCGCCCGAAAGCCGCTTCCCGAAGCAAAATTCCTTTTCCGCGCCGCCGCTGTAAACGTAAAGTCTTTCGCCGTATGCGCACACCGTTTCCGCTTCGCAGTCAACGTCCGAAACCGCCCCGTTTTCCGTGTTATACAAAATCGTTTCCGCCGTCTCCGCCGAACCGCCGAATCCGCACACATACCGCCCCGCCGCGCCCGCGCACCGCACGAATTGCGGCGCGGAAAAATTCAATCCGATCCGCGCCTTCGTCACGTTTTCAAACGCCGCGCCGTCATAAGCAAACACGCCTTCGTCCGTCAGAAAACACAGTTTTTCCCCGCACGAAGCCGCCGAATTTTCATAAATCGCGCCCCCGCCGTAAATCAGCCGTTCCGCCGAAAAATCCCGCGCCGCGCCCCGCGCGTCAATGCGGTAAATCTCTTTTTCGAAAAACACGTACACGTGCTTCCCGAACGCGCAAATCCCCCGCATGTCCGAGCTTGCCGGCAGCACGATATATCCGCCCTCGTCCGCGCTGTCCGCCTGATCCGCCGGCGTAAGCACCCCCGAGTATTTCACCGTCTTTTCGTCCGCCGCAAAAAACAGCCGCTCAAACGCCGCGCACCCGAAATTCTTATAGCACTTCGCCGCAAACGTTTTCACGATCCCGCCCGCGCGGATGCCCGCCACGCTTCCGCCGAACAGCACCGCGTATTCGTCTTTCTCTTCCGAAAGATACGGCACAATCGTCGGAAGACACGTCATCGCTATCCCCGAAGGCTTGTAGTAAACTTCCGTGTTCGGCTCGTAGCGATACACCGAAAAATCCGCCGTCACCGCTATCGCGTCCTCGTACTTCACGCCGTCCACGATCTCTGCGGGAGTCGCCGCCCGCAGCACCTTTCCCAAGCCTGCGGGAAAAGCTATCTCGTCGCCCTTTAAAATCACGTTTTTCAAAGCGAACGCAGGGTACGCCGCGCCGCCCGCAATTTCCGCGTTTTTCGCGTTCACGCGCATCATACCCCCTTCGTTTTTCCGCGTAAACCCGCCGAAATTAAATTTGTAAAGCTTCCGCAAGCCCGCCGCTTTGCCCGCCGAAAAACTCATCTCCACCTCCTTGCGCGCATCTTGCCGCCGCTCGAGATCCTGTGCGCCACCGCCGCCGCGGCTTTATATTCTTTTTCGTACACCGCCGCCTCTTCGAAAAGCTGCTTATCAAAGTAATATTTCGCCAGCACCCCGTTTAAAAATACTTTCATCGGCACGCCGTTTTTAAAATCGCTTTCGTCGTCCAGAGCCTTCGCCGCCGGCAGATACGCGTATCGCAAAACGCCCCCGTCCGCATTAGTTCTCACATATCCGGTCTCTTCCGAAAACGCCGCGCGGCGGTCGTTTTTGTCCGTAAACCTTAGCGCGCGCACAAAATTCTCCGAAAGCGACGAAATCCCGATTTTTCCCCCTGCCGCCGATACGTTTTCGTCTTTGATCAAAGGCACGGCAGAAGCCGCCACGTCCGTTTCCGTCGCGTTGAAAAATTCAAGCAGCCTGTTTGCTTCCGCTTCCCCCTTCGCCGCGCCGCCCGCCTGCGCCGTATTCTTCCCGTCGCAGAAATCCCGCGCGTCCGTCAGCCTGAGAGTCTCGGCAGCCGCCCTTACCACGTCTTTCGCCTTCATTTTTAACCTCCTTCACCCCGAAGTTTTGTCGGAAGAAACCGCTTGACGCGGCTTCTTCCGAAACTACGCTCAAATCAAACTATCCGGCTTACGCTTCCGTAATTCCGAACAGCGCGCCCTGCCCGTTCGGACGGGTGCAGAGCAATTCGGCATACTTCACCAAAGTCGCGCTGTACGCCGGCTTGTTCGCAATCTGTTTCAGAATACTGCCGTTTTCGCTTTCCAGCCATTGCCAGTCGCAAAGCTGATGCAGGCAGAAATCGTCCGTGTTCAGAAGATACATCGTGCCTGCGGGGCAGAATCTGTCGGCAACAAGCGGAATTCCGTCGATCATCATCGCCTTGAAGCCGCCTTCGATCTCGCGGATTTCGGGCGTCACGCCTTTCGTCACAAGATAGTTGTACACCGCGCGCTTCACGCCGAACGAACACACGGCATAGTTAATTCTGCTGCCCGATTGCTGCTCGATCGTATCCACGGCTTTTTGGAACTTCGTAATGTCGAACGCCCCCGTCGAAGACAGCGAATACGGCTTCATCCAGGAATAATTCGCTCTCGTCACGCCGTAAAGAGTTGTCGAAGAACCGAACAACGCACCAAGACCAGTAATTTCTTTCTGCTGCGAATTCTGCAAAGTCATGTAGCAATTCGAGCCGAGCATATCGTTATCGAGCGCCGCGCCGCTCACCGTGATTTTTTTGTTCGTTCTGTCCACGCTTAAAATCATTCTGCCCTGCGCGCCGGCGATTCTGCCGCCCGTGGGAGAGCAGAAGTCCACGATCATGCCTTCGAATACGTTCGAAACGTCGTCCACGGTGATAAGGCCGGTATCATCGTCCGCCGCAGCCACCGTCGTGCCGGTAATTTTGCCCGAGCCGTCGCCGTAGAGCATGCGCCCGAAATGAAATTCGGAGCTTTTGATAAGAGCCTGCATCTCGTCGTTGAGAATATTCACAAACGCGCCTTCGTTGCCCGCGGAAGCGCGGATCGCCTTATCGGAAATCTCGATCGTACCGTACAGGTTTTTCAGGGTAGAAACAAGCTGCACGCAGTTGTTGCCGCCGGAAGCGGGCAAAGTACTCGTTTCGTCGCCCGCCTCGATGCCGCCGGAAATGCCGAAGCGCACAAGCTTGCGCACGTCCTTGCCCCACACGTCGGCGGAAGTTTTTCTGATTTTGGCGAGCAAAGGGTTTACTTTCGTATTGAGAGCCTCGCTCACCGCGTCAAGATAGTAATTTTTCAAAGCGTCGTTTGCAGAAGTAATGGTTACCATAATTTTAATCTCCTAAAAAATAAATTTTTGTTTTTTTCCAAGCCTTCCCCTTGCTTCATTTTTCTCACCGCAAAATTCAGCAAGATTTGTCAGCCTATTTCATCGGCTTCCCCTTGCCTGCTGAAAATTTTGCCCGCAAAATTTTCTTCGGCAAAAATTCAAAGCCTTTCCTTACGTCAAGGCTTCCCCTCGGGGGGAAGCTGTCGGCGAAGCCGACTGATGAGGGGCG
>CALARO010000354.1 GCA_937888935.1 uncultured Clostridia bacterium | reverse complement strand
ACGAAGCCGTGGCAGACGCGGTGGTTGCGAAACTGCCCGCCGCCGAAGAAGTCGATTACGAGCGGCTCGCGTATGCGGCGGCTTCCAAAGTGGAAATTCCAGAAACGGAAGCGATTGATTACGACAGAATCGCAAACGACGTGGCGGCGAAAATCGATATTCCCGCGCCCGAGCAGTTGGATTACGAACGTCTTGCCGAATCCGTTGCGGAAAGAATTCCCGCGCCCGAGCCTGCTTCTTACGACGTGTTGATCGACGACGTTGGCGTGAAGAGCATTGCCGATTCTCTGGCGGCTGCCGTTGCGGGCAATATTCCCGAAGCAAAATCGCCGGAAGTGGATACCGACGCGCTCGCAAGCGAAATTTCCGAGAAAATGGGTACACCTTCCTACGAAACCATTCTCGATGAAAACGGCGCGCAGATGATTGCGGACGCCGTAGCGGAAAAATTGTCCGCTTCCAACTACGGTATCGCCACGCTGCCCCTGCTTACGGAAGAGAAACCCGTGGTAGTGGAAGAAGAAGTGGCTGCCACAGAGCCGATCGCGGTGGAAGAACCCGTCGAAGAAGTTGCGGAAGAGCCGAAAGAAGATCTCGTAATGAAGATCGACAGAAGCTTTACGGCAAAACTCAAACAGAGCGACGACGAAACGAAAGATCGCTATGGCATGATTAAAAACGCATTGCTTTCGTATAAGAAAGTGAAGTCTACCGTCAGCTGGAATACGGATAGATTTAATTGCGGCAGAAACACGATCGCAAAAATGAATATCCGCGGCAAGACGCTTTGCGTATACTTCGCGCTCGATCCGAAAGATCCCGAATTCAAGCAGACGATTTACAATCAAAAGGATATGAGCGATCATAAGGCATACGAGCAAACGCCGTTTATGATGAAGATCAAGAGCGATCTTGCGGCGAAGCGCGCGGTGCGGCTTGTAGAAATCATGGCAGAGAAAAACGGCGCGGCGAAGAAGAAAGATTTCGAAGAAGTCGATTATAAAAAGACGTATCGTTACGCCGGCGACAGACAGCTCGAACTGACGGGGCTGCTCAGAAAATCAATGGGCAAGCGCGCGGTGTTCGATTTCGATTAAGTAAAGTCCGCCTTAAAAAATCGTGGCGGGTTGTGAAAGAAAAATGAGAGGAGGGCTGAAAAGAAATTTTTCGGCTCTCTTTCTATGAAAAAGGGATATGGAAAAATTTTGATTTTTTCTGCGAAAAACGGGCGTTTTTCTGCGAAAATCGGGCGTTTTTCTGCGAAAATCGGCTTGTTTTTCTATGAAAAACGCGGTTAAAACACGTAAAAACAGGCTAAAATTGAAAGAAAACGCCCGAAAAACGCAGGAAAAATGCCCGAAAATCGGGGGAAAACAGGCAAAAATCGAAGAAAAACAGGCGATTTTTGCCACACAAAAACGGAAATAACGCGGCTGTCCGATCCGCTTGGAAATTTCGGATAATCAAACTTTTGCGAGGAATAATGAAACAGGAAAATCAAAATCAGGTACAGGATTTACAGAACGGAAAAATCGAAAACGGCGTGAAGAAAACGGCGTTTCGAAGAACGGCGCGAAGAGTTGCGGGCGCGGCGAAATCCGACGCCGGCGCGGAAGGCGCGCAGAAGCGCGCGGCGAAAACAAGCGCGGCGCGCGGCGAAAGCAAAGCG
>CALARO010000353.1 GCA_937888935.1 uncultured Clostridia bacterium | reverse complement strand
AAAGACAAGGCGGAAAAACTTGCCGAGCTTTGGAACGAGTATCCCGAGTGCAAGAAACTTCTCACCGACTGGATCGAAAACATGGACGACGCGGAAGGCAGCAAGAAAGCGGCGGCCGCGCTTGTGGAAGATCTTGAAAAGTGCAAGAACGATTGCGAAGGCGAAGAACTCGAACTCGTGAACGATATTCTCAAAGCGAAAGACTGCCTTGTGAAGAAGTCGTTCTGGATTATCGGCGGCGACGGCTGGGCGTACGACATCGGCTACGGCGGACTTGATCACGTGCTTGCTTCGGGCGAAGACGTAAACGTGCTTGTGCTTGATACCGAAGTGTATTCCAACACGGGCGGACAGGCTTCGAAATCCACCCCTATCGCGGCGGTTGCGAAATTCGCGGCGGGCGGCAAACGCGTGAAGAAGAAGGATCTCGGCATGATCGCAAGCACCTACGGCTACGTGTACGTGGCGCAATGCGCTATGGGATCGGATAAGGCGCAGTTTGTGAAAGCTTTGAAAGAAGCGGAAGCATACCACGGACCTTCCCTGATCATCTGCTATGCGCCCTGCATCAACCACGGCATCAACATGACGAAATCGCAGAGCGAAGAAAAGAACGCGGTAGATTGCGGCTACTGGCAGCTGTACCGCTACAATCCTACGCTTGCGGCGGAAGGCAAGAATCCGTTCACGTTGGATTCGAAAGACCCCACGGGCGATTATCAGGCATTCTTACAAGGCGAAGTGCGTTTCGCGTCGTTGAAGAAGACGGAACCCGAGCTTGCGGAAAAACTTTACAAGCAGGAAGAAGAAGCTTCGAGAGAACGCCTTGAAGGCTACAAGAAGCTTGCCGCGAAAGAATAATCGAAAAATAGCGGAATAAAATTTTTTCGGCGTTGACCTTTCAAAGTCAACGCCGATTTTTTTTGTATGTATGCAATTAAATATATTTGAGAATTTCTTCTTTCTTTTTATTATAATCTTCTTCCGAAATTGCCCCGCTTTCTTTTAACTTCATCAGTCTTTCTAATTTTGTTAAACCATCATCTTGCTTTGCTTCGGTGCTACCGAGTTTTGAAGCCACCATTTCAAAGACTGCGGTTTTCATCTTCCGTTTTCGCCTTGAGCATTGCAATATCGACTGCTATGTCTATATCGTTTTTCACGCTCGAAAGTAAATCAGAAAGTTTATCATAAACTTCTTGATGATTTTCAATATACGAAATCCGTAATACATTTTTTCCCCGCATACATAATATCCCGCTTCCATAATTAACATTGCAATTCTGCATAAGCTTTCCCTGTGAAAAATTCAATACCAACGTATGAATACCTAAAATTGATGATTGCATTTCAATATTAATAATTTTGTCTAAACGATAATTAAAGAATTTTTTTGAAATCAATAATGAATTAACCCCTTTAATTGTCTTGTTCGTAACAACACATTTAGATTTCATTAACCCAAAATAGCGTATTGCCCAATATGCAGCCAATAAAATTGATAGCCACAAAAAGTTGCATAATCCATAATTTCCGGATATTAACCCTATAAAAATTCCGACTACGCCCAACAAAATAAAACCGATAGCCAAAACTTTAAGTACAATTATCTCAATTTTGGGCATCGCAAATTTTGTCGAAACCACTTCTACTTCTTCTTCCTTGTTTTTCCGTATTTCATTCATTTTTCTGTTCCTTCCTTTTTTAAATTTTTAGGATATTTTTATTATAATTCTATTTTGGAATTATGTCAAGCGATTTGTGTATTATAATTCCAAAAAAGAAATATATTAAGGATAATTGATATGAAAATTCGGAAAAAGTCATACGGGGAATATAATATTATAGGAAAGAATGTTGAAAAATTGCGCAAAGAAAGAAATATCAAGCAAAAAGATTTTATCGCGCAAATGCAGCTTGCGGGTTGTGATATCAACCCCACAAGTTATTCAAAACTTGAAGGACAACTCAGAAACGCAACCGACAAAGAAATTTACGTAATCGCAAAAATTTTAAACGTAAGTATCGAAACTTTATTTTTAAATGCCGAAAATTATTTAGATAAATAATCTCACCCTGCGCGGGAAAATAAAAAGTATAACGTTTTGCCGTGCAAAGTGGCGATCACTTCGATTTCGTCGTTTTTACGCGAAAACACCCGCCGCGGCGCGTTCTTCTTCGTTTTATCTATAAAGGCGATCGTTTCGCCCTCCACTTCGTAATCACCCTTGCTTTGGCGCGTTTTGCCGTTTTTGAGTTCCACGATCAGCACATACGTGCCGTCGTTTTTCAGTTCGAGCGTCGCGCCCTTCACATACTCTTTCAAATCGCGTTCGCCGTACTGCATTTTCTTACATTCATACGTGCCGGCATACGGTTTTGAAATTTCTTTCAACTCTGATTTTTTAACGTTTCCGAGTAAAAACGGCATAAAAATACACGCGGAAACAAGCAAAATTCTGCAAATAAAACCTTGTTTTCTCATATTTTCAGTATGAAAACAAGGTTTTATTTTATACATTTTCGGCGTTTTTTGCCTGATTTTTACGTGTTTTCGGGGGTATTTTGCGCCTTTTTCGAGTGATTTTTTGCCTTTTTTATAAGAAAAAACACCGCCAGCGCAACAAAAACGCCGCAGATTCCGCCCGAAAAATCAATCATCGCATCGAGCACGGAAGGTCCTCTGCCGTCCACGAAAATTTGTATGCACTCGTCCGCCGCGCCGCAAACCAGCGTGGTTGCCGCCGCCGAAACCGCGCAGATCGGCACGGCTTTATTTTTCGGAAAAAAGTAGGTAAAATAGGTGAAATATGAGAGAAACCCGAGCAGGGCAAATTCGGAAAAATGCGCCGCTTTGCGGATAAAATGCCCCGAAACCGTGATTTTTCCTTCGCCGGCGATGCTATCTACGCATTTTTGCACCGCTTCGCGCACCTTTCCGCTCGCCGCGCTGCTGATTGCCGCCGTAGCGAGAGAATTTGAAAAAATCCACATTAAATACGCGAGCGTGACGATTGTAGCCGCCGCCCGCAGTATGATGATTTTTCGTTTTTCCGATTTTTCCGCCATGTTACCTGTACTTTTTAAAAAACTTCTTCACGCGGCTCGGCGCGCCCCTTTTCACGGGACGATCCGCCGCGATATTCTTTGCGATTTCTTTGATTTCCTGCCATTTTTCGGCGTATCCCGCCCTTTCTATCGCGTTTTTCGCCGCCTGCATATCGGGCGCGCGATCGCTCATATTATGGCAATCGGAAGCCACGCAATGCACGAGATTGTGCCTGAGCGCGGCAAACACGAAGCCGCTCGCTTCTTTATCGCTAAACGCCGAAGCGTTCGCCTGCAACAAGCAGCCCATTTCCGCAAGCCGCAATAAATTTTCGGGGTCTTTGCGAAGCTCGCGATAGCGGCAGACGTGCGCGATGATCGGCGTGAGTTCCGTTTCGTCCATAAAATATCTAAGGCGCGATAAAAGCGAAGCCGTCCATGCCGTTTCGAACGGCAATTCCACGAGCGCGTAGCGCGTGCCGCCCAAAGACAAGCCGCGAAATTTCGCGCTCACGGAAAGCGTTTCCGTGAAATGAATTTCCGCGCCGGGCAGAAAACTCATATCTTCCGGCGCAACGGAAAGCAGCTTTTCGTATGCCGCCGTGCGGCGGCGCAAAAATTCTTCCGGCGATAAAAATTTGCCGTAGTAGTGCGGTGTGAGCGCGATTTCGCTTACCCCCTGCGCCTTTTCCGCCGCGAGCATTTCCGCCGAAACCGACGGATCTTTCGCGCCGTCGTCGATTCCCGGCAATATATGCGTATGCAAATCGATCATCTTTTTGTTCCCCTTTTTTCACGCGCGTTATTTTAGATCGAACGCCATGGCGGTGATGTCGTCGTCGAAATTCCCGCCGCTGAAAACCGTGAGCGCGTTTTTGAGTTTTCCGATAAAATCTTCCGCGCACGAAGACTGCATTAAAACGCTTTCCGCGCGATCGATGCCGAAACGTTCGCCCGCCGTGTTGCCACATTCCGTAACGCCGTCCGATAAAAGCACGAGCAGATCGCCCGCTTCGTAGGGCATCGTTTTTTCTTCGTAGCGGTAGTTTGCAATCCAATTGGAAACGGGCGGCGCGGGGTCTTCGATTTCGTTGATACCGTAGCCTTTGCCGCTCTTCAATAAAATCGGCGCGTTATGCCCCGCAAGCACGTACGAAAGGGTGTGCGTTTCTTTATCCATGGAAACCGCCGCCACGGTGATATACGAGCGTTCGTCCGGGTTTAACTCCACGAATTTATCGCGAAGAACGGAAACCGCTTTCGCCACCGACGGCTCTTTCCGATTAAATCCCGCGCGGATAAACGCCGAAAGCATGCCCGCCGAAATGCCTTTGCCCGATACGTCCGACAGAACGCCGTACACCTTGCCGCCGCACTCGTACACGTCCGGCAGATCGCCGCCGATTTCAAGGCACGGAATATACATATACGAATACGGCACGCCGCCCGTCTGCTTGCCTGCGGGCAACAATCTTTGCTGCATTTGCTTTGCCGTGAGCATTTCGCGCGCGATTTCCGTTTGTATCGAGCCGTCCGTTAAGCCGAGATATAATCGCGGGGCGCGCTTTTTTCGGCGCGGCGATTTCTTTTCCGCACGCTCTTCGTCTACGGGCAGAATACGGATTCTCGTGCCGATCGTTTCGGTGCGGTTGCCCTTATTCACGGCGATAGATATGACGTCGGACTGCTCGGCGTTTTCGGAGGCGGCGCGCTGCATGGTGCGGCGAAGCGTGCAGTATTCGCAAGCTGCTTTTGCGCCGCAAAGCGATTGCTTTTTATCCGCGATTTCGCCTGCGGCTTGCTGCGCGGCGCGCACGGGGCAATTCAGATACAAATCGGGTGAAACGCCGCGTTTTTCGAGCGATTCGGAAGTTTTGGCGTAAGCGGGCGCGGCAAAAGCGCGCGCAAACGAATCGTTTGCGTAGCGGATACGCAAATTTTCATCGAATACGAACACCCCTGCGGGGATTTTTCCGAGTATTTTTTTATACGTGGAATTTTTCATGCTCACTCTTCGCCTTTTTGTTTTTACACGGCTTGCAAACGGCTTGTATACGGTTTGCTAACGGTTTTATACGGTTTGCCGCTACGGACGGTACATTTTTAAACCGGATTTCAGCTGCGCCGAAAAATCGAGACCTTCGTACAGCTCGCCGTCGAGCTGCACCGTAGCGCCGCCCGGAATTTCGAAACGAACGCTTGTGCAACGGAAATGCGTGGTTTTTTTGAAATCTAAAATTTTGCCTTTCAGGAGTTTGATAAACGCGCCGAT
>CALARO010000352.1 GCA_937888935.1 uncultured Clostridia bacterium | reverse complement strand
CATTTTTCCGTTTTCGTCTTCGAAAATGCGCAAATTCGCGATTTTTTTCGCGATATAGTCGGCTTTTTCTTTGGTGTCGTCCTGCGTCACCCCGAAAAACACCACCAACCCTTTGCCGATCGCCGAGATCAACTCGCCGTCCACTTTCAGTTCCGCGCCCGTTACGCGCTGCACCACCGCCCGCATATTCTTCGCCTCCGCCTTATAATCCGCCGTATAATCCGCCAAATAATCTGCTATATAATCCGCCGCAAAAGCCGCCCGAAATTTATACAACAAAACGCGGAATAAAGCTTTCGCCTTTCCCGCATTCTGCTCTATTGCGTTTTTAAATCCGATACGCGATTAAACGCGGCTCATGTATTCGCCCGTTCTCGTATCAATACGAATGGTTTCGCCTTCGTTTACGAACATCGGCACTTGAATAATCGCGCCCGTTTCCACTTTGGCGTTCTTCATCACGTTGGTGGCGGTATTGCCCTTCACGCCCGGCTCGGCTTCGATCACTTTGAGTTCCACGAAGTTTTCGGGTTCTACCGAAAACGCGTTGCCGTACAGGAATTTCACCGTAACCACGTCGTTTTCTTTGATATACTTCAAAGCTTCTTCCACCTGATCGTGCGTGAGCATCGTCTGATTATACTCGTCGTCCATAAACACGTAGAATTCGCCGTCGAAGTAAGAATACGTCATCTTCTTCGTTTCCACCTGCGCCGTTTCGAGCTTCGCCGTGGGGTTAAACGTTTCGTTGGAAAGCACCTGCCCCGTAACTACGTTTTTCAAGGTGGTGCGCACGAACGCCGCGCCCTTGCCGGGTTTCACGTGCTGGAAATCCGTCACGGTGTACACGCCGCTCTTGTACTCGAAGGTAACGCCTTTACGAATGTCGCCTGCCAGAATTTGTGCCATAATCTATTTCTCCTTAACTTACCGAAAAATTTTCTCTTTTCGTTATTTTATCAATTTGTTTTTTGCCGCCGATCGTCACCGCGTATCGCCCGCACGCCGCCGCAGCTTAATCCCGAAACGCCGCCCGATTACAAAATCGTAAGCTCTTTCGATACTTTTTTCATAAACGTCTTCGCGCGACCGTTTAAAATGGTAACGGTATCTTCTATGCGGATGCCGAAGCTGCCCGCAAGGTACACGCCGGGTTCATCGGAAAACACCATTTTTTCCTTTAAAACTTCCGCGCCGCCCGGGCGAAGCGAAGGGAATTCGTGAATTTTCAAGCCGATGCCATGCCCCAAAGAATGGGTGAAAAGCTTACCCAGGTCGTGCGCTTCGAGATAGTTTCTCGCAATAGCGTCGCCGTCGCCGCCCGTCATGCCTTCTTTCAGCTCGTCTAAAACTTTCAGCTGCGCGGCAAGCACGCACGCGTACGCTTTTTTGAAATCTTCGTGCTTTTTATCGTCGCCGAATAAAAACGTGCGCGTCATATCCGAGCAGTACCCCTGCGTTTTGCAGCCGAAATCAATTAAAATCTCGTCGCCGAATCTAAGCTTCGTATCGCCCGTTTCGTGGTGCGGCACAGCCGCCCCCGCGCCGAACGCCACAATCGTACCAAACGAAGTGCCGTCCGCGCCGAACGCGCGCATTTC
>CALARO010000351.1 GCA_937888935.1 uncultured Clostridia bacterium | reverse complement strand
AAAATCGCGGCGATGTGGGAAGAAGGCGAGCAGGGAGAAAACGAATTGAAACGTCAGCTTTTGTGCCTGAACGAGTGCGCGGAAATCGGCGCGCCGATCGTGGTGGAACACGCGATCATCGGCTTCGATAAGCACAGTCCGAACGCGCTCGGCGTAAAGCGTTTCGAAACTTTAGCGAACGAAGCAGAGCGGCTCGGCATAAAGCTCGCCATTGAAAACACGGAAGGCGAAGAGTACCCCGACCGGGTGCTTCGCGATCTCAAAGGACACCCCGCCGTAGGTTTTTGTATCGACACGGGGCATGAAATGTGCTACAACGAAAGCCGCGATTTAATCACGAAATACGCGCGGCAGCTGATCTGCACGCACCTTGACGACAACATGAAAATCACGGGCAGCGAGATCACGTGGCTCGACGATTCGCACCTGATGCCCTTCGACGGGCTTGCCGACTGGCAAGGCATTGCAAACCGCCTGAACGCGGCAAATTTCAAGGACGAGCTTACGTTTGAGCTGACGGGGCAAAACCGACCCGAACGGCACACGCACGATATTTACGCCGCGCTCGACATGAAAGGATTTTTGGCTCTCGCGCTGCAAAAAGCGGAAAAATTCCGCGCCATGCTGTAAAGCTGCCGTAAAATACAATTAAAAATGCATAAACGTATATAAAATTTTTCGCCCGTATTCCGGCTGGAATACGGGCGAAACTATCAAAGCAAAACTTATAAAATTATTTCAAACGATTATTCCGCCGATTCTTCGCCCGCCGCGGGTTGCGCCGCCGCGTAAGATCCTACGTACTGCGGAGAAAGCTGCTTGTACTCTTTCACGCCCGTACCTGCGGGGATGAGTTTGCCGATAATCACGTTTTCTTTCAAACCGATAAGATAATCGCGCTTGGTGCGGATCGCCGCTTCGGTAAGCACGCGCGAAGTTTCCTGGAAGGAAGCCGCCGAAAGGAAGCTGTCCGTAGCAAGGGAAGCCTTCGTGATGCCGAGCAGCACGCGCTTTGCAAGCGCGGGGCGTTTGCCCGCCTGCATCGCCTTCTGGCTCTCTTCCTGGAAGGCGTTGAGATCCACAAGCTCGCCGGGCAGAAGATCGGTATCGCCCGCGTTTTCCACGCGCACGCGCTTCAACATCTGCCGCACGATGATTTCGATGTGCTTATCGTTGATATCCACGCCCTGCGAACGGTATACCGACTGCACCTGTTCGAGAATGTAGTCCTGTACGCCCGAAACGCCCTTGATGCGCAGAATATCCTGCGGGTACACGCTGCCGAGATTGAGAAGATCGCCGGGCTGCACCTTGTCGCCTTCTTTCACTTTGAGTTCCGCGTTGAAAGGAAGAACGTATTCTTTCAGCTCTTCGCCCGTGGCTTCGTCTTTCACGAACACGTGCTTCATGTTGTCCGCCGTGTCGATCGACACAACGCCCGCCACTTCGCTGAGCGTAGCGCAGCCTTTCGGGCGGCGCACTTCAAACAATTCTTCTACACGGGGCAGACCTTGCGTAATGTCGCCCGTGGCCGCGATACCGCCCGTATGGAAGGTACGCATCGTAAGCTGCGTGCCGGGTTCGCCGATGGATTGCGCCGCAATAACGCCCACCGATTCGCCCACCTGCACGGGCAGCGTGGTAGCCATGTTCTTGCCGTAGCACTTCGCGCACACACCCACTTTCGAGCGGCACGAGAATACGCTTCTGATAGATACTTCGCGGATGTTCGCTTTCACGATCTTCTTCGCGATTTCTTCCGTGATAAACTCGTTTTCGCGCACAAGCACTTCGCCGTCTTCGGGGTTTATCACGTCTTCCGAAGCGAATCTGCCCACCAGACGATCGTTCAGGCTCTCGATTTCTTCGCCCGCCGCGTCTAAAATGGCGCGCACTTTCATGCCGATCGGCTTCTTGCCCGCGCAGCAATCTTCTTCGCGGATAATAATCTCGTGCGATACGTCTACAAGACGGCGCGTAAGATAGCCGGAGTCGGCGGTTTTCAAAGCGGTATCCGTCAAGCCTTTGCGCCCGCCGTGCGAAGAAATGAAGTATTCAAGCACGGACAAGCCGTTTCTGAAACACGATTTCACGGGGACTTCGATTTTCTTACCCTGCGGGTTCACCATCAGGCCGCGCATACCGGAAAGCTGCTTGATCTGGTCGATCGAGCCGCGCGCGCCCGAGTCCGCCATCATCCAGATGGGGTTGAATTTATCCGTTTCGCCCTGCTGTTCCAGAAGACGCGCCACTTTCGAAGTCGCGTCGTCCCATTGATCAATCACGGCGTTGTAACGCTCTTCTTCCGAAAGCAAACCTCTCGCGTACTTCTTCGCGATCTTGCCCACCGCTTCTTCGGCTTGCGCCACGATTTCCGTCTTCTCTTCGGGAATCTTCATATCGAATACCGAAGTGGTAAGCGCGGCGAGCGTGGAATACTTATAGCCTCTTTCCTTAATCGCGTCAAGCACATACGAAGCTTTCGGCGCAGCGCCCGTCTTGAAGCACGCTTCCACGATTTTCGAAAGATGCTTCTTGCCGATCGCGCGCTTGTTGCCGATGAATTCGGCGTCGAGTTCAAGTCTGAGATACGATTGCGGCGTATCGCGATGCACAAAATCGAGATCCTGCGGCAACCCGTCGTTGTAAATCAATCTGCCGATCGTGGTGCGGATGATACCCACCACTTCGCGCCGGCCCGTCTTTTCGTTGAGCCGCACCGTGGCGCACTTGATCGGAGCTTTGCCTTCCGCCACGTCTTTATCGAAATCACATTCGCATACGTAAGGCAAAGGCAGATCGTCGAATTTCCCTTCGGGAAGTTCCACCACGCGCTGCAGATACATTTCGTCCTGCTCGTGCGCCACCTTCGTCTGGTACGCGATAATCGCCTCGTTTTCCGAAGAGTACACGGGCGGAATATACACTTCGCCGTTCTCGTCCGGCCGACCCTGCGAATCGTACTTTTTGCCCTCTTCGCGGCGTTTGATCGTAAGGCAGTACGCGCCGATAATCATATCCTGCGTGGGCGACATTACCGACTTACCGTCGGCAAGTTTCAAGATGTTGTTCGCCGAAAGCATTAAAAATCTCGCTTCCGCCTGCGCTTCCACGCTCAAGGGAAGATGCACGGCCATCTGGTCGCCGTCGAAGTCGGCGTTGAAA
>CALARO010000350.1 GCA_937888935.1 uncultured Clostridia bacterium | reverse complement strand
TTGCACATAATTCTATTTTTTGTCAATCATAAACGGTATGCAATTTTTTAAATAGTACTTATTTTATTTGATTTGACCACGCAAAAACTGTCTGAAAATTTCCCCGTTTACTTTTTCGGCTTGTGTAGAGAAATCAGAAAATTAGCTTTATTTTTCTGCGTTTCAGCCGATTATTTGCTTGGGTTGGAAGATGAAACGGGCAAAAAAATATACGAAAAGTATTGATTTTTCTTAAAAAATAGCCAAAAAAATAACACCGACGAAATTTTAACGTCGGGGTTATTTTCGCTTTTATCGGTAATTTTAATTGCAATTCTTTACGTAAAACAAATAGTAATCGCCTTGTTTCAACGATATTTTTTCGGGCATTTTTTCTTTGGTCAGCAAGTTTTTTCCGGCTGTGCTTTCATTTACGTTCAGGTAAAACTTCTCGGTTGACATATTTACGCATACATACACGGCTTTTCCCGCTGCGCTTCTTCGATAAGCAAAGCAGCCGTCTTTTTCAAATACTTCTTCGTATTCGCCTTCGGTAAAAATCTCACGATATTCGCCCCGAATTTCTCCCAATCTGCGATAAAACGCAAGCAAATCTTCGTTTTTGTTTTTAAAATCAAAGCATTTACGGCAGAACGGATCGCCGAAGCCTTCCATACCGATTTCGTCGCCGTAATAAATGCACGGTATGCCGGGAAGCGTAAATAAAAGCAACGCCGCGATTTTTAATTTTTTTACGGCAGCTGCTCGTTCTGCGATGTTAAGATTTGCGCTTTCCGCTGCCATTTCATCCTTAGTACGCGCCGTTTTTCCAGCTAGCACCGTAAGTATTCTTGCCGTGTCGTGCGTGCCTAAAATATTCATCAGGCAATCCAGCGTGACTTTCGGGTAATGATCCACGATTTTTGCCACGGTTTCCGCAAAATAGCTCGAATTGCCGTCCTTTACAAACGTGACGATCGCGTCTTTAAACGGATAATTCATCACGCTGTCCAACTCTTCGCCGTGCAC
>CALARO010000349.1 GCA_937888935.1 uncultured Clostridia bacterium | reverse complement strand
TACCGCAGTATAATTGATATAAAAGCACGCGGGAATGTAAAACGGGTAGGCTCTTAAAACCTACCTACCCGAAAATTCCCCACGAATAATTAACTAAAGGGAAGCCCTAAATACGGCTGATTTTAAATCGGGAAACAGCCGTCGCATTCCGAAAGTTTTTCGATTTGCGCTTTGCCGCACAGAAAATCGTTCAGTCCGGCGCGCAGGCTTTCGCTTTCCGCCGCGCGCACCTGTAAGGTAAACTCCGCTTTCGCGGCGTATTCTATGCCGAGCGGCTCGATCCCGCGCCGCGCGAGAAACTTTTTCACGCCTTCGGCGGCGGAATATTCCACGCCGAGCCGCCACTTTTCGCAAGGCAATATCTCGCAAAGCTTCGCGCTTTCGAGCTGCTCTTTCGCGCACGCGGAATACGCGCGCGTAAGCCCGCCCGCGCCTAATTTTACGCCGCCGAAATACCGCACTACCGCCACGATGGCTTGCACTATCCCGCGCACGCGCAGATTTTCAAGGATCGGCATGCCCGCCGTGCCTTGCGGCTCGCCGTTATCGGAAAATCGCTGCAAATTCCCCTGTTTATCCGCGATATACGCGTAGCAGATATGCGTGGCGAACGGGTGCTTATCTTTCAGCGCGGCGAGAAACGCTTTCGCTTCTTCTTCGCTCTCTACCCGCCCCGAATAGCCGATAAACCGCGATTTTTCTATGATTTTTTCCGTAGGTTCGCTCGATAAAATCGTGATCGTCCGCTTCATACCCCGCACCTTTTACTATAATTACTTTGCAAAAAAGCCGACAATCCCGCCGGCTTTTTATATAGTTACGATTTATTTTACAAGCACTTTCACGCGCACTTTCTTGCCTTTCTGCAAGATAAATTCGCTGCCCGGCACGGGCATATTCGCGTCCGTCACCTTTTCTTCGTTCACCGATACGCCGCCCTGCTCGATGAGCCGCCGCGCTTCGCCTTTCGATTTGCAAACGCCGCAAAGCACCATGGCGTCTACCACCGTCTGCGCGCCGTCGGCGGTTTTTTCGAGAAGCTCGCCCGCGCCGCCCGCAAACGCCGCTTTCGCCTGCTGCTGCGCCGTATCCGCCTTTTCTGCGCCGTGTACTTCTTTCGTAAGTTCGTAGGCAAGCACTTCTTTCGCATGGTTGATCCGCTCGTCTTTATAGCGGCAAAGCTCTTCGATCTCTTCCACGGGCAGGTACGTTAAAAGTTTCAGGCACTTTTCCACGTCCGCGTCGTCGATATTGCGCCAGTACTGATAAAATTCGTAGGGCGAAGTCTTGTTTTCATCGAGCCACACCGCGCCCTTTGCCGTTTTGCCCATCTTCTTGCCGTCCGACGTGGTGAGCAGCGTAAACGTCATGGCGTAGGCGGGTTTGCGCTCTTTGATACGGATTAAATTCGCGCCGGCTAAAATGTTGCTCCATTGATCGTCGCCGCCGAGTTCGAGCGAGCAATTATACTTGCGGCTTAACACAAGGAAATCGTACGCCTGCATGAGCATATAGTTGAATTCAAGGAAAGAAAGACCGCGTTCGAGCCGCTGCTTGAAGCACTCTGCCGTGAGCATTTTATTCACCGAGAAGTGCGCGCCGATTTCGCGCAGGAAATCCACGTAGTTCAAATCGAGCAGCCAGTCGGCGTTGTTCACCACGATCGCGCCGTTTTCGCCTTCGAAATCAATGAAGCGCGCCATCTGCTTTTTGAAGCACGCCACGTTGTGTTCTACGGTTTCGCGCGTCATCATCTGCCGCATATCGGTGCGCCCGGAAGGATCGCCGATCATGCCCGTGCCGCCGCCGATTAAAATGATGGGTTTATGCCCCGCCTGCTGCATGTGGTGCATGGCGATCAGCGTTAAGAAATGCCCCACGTGCAGCGAATCCGCCGTGGGATCGAAACCGATATAAAACGGCACGCTTTCTTTGCCGAGCTTTTCGTACAGCTCTTCTTCGAAAACCGTCTGCTTGATAAAGCCGCGCTTCCTCAATGTGTCCATAATGTTTTCAGCCATTGTTCTTTTCTCCTTGCCTGCGTTTTGATTTTGATACGAAAAAACGGCTTGCGCATAAGCAAACCGTTTCAAAGCGTTTTTTATTCTGCGGTTTGCTTTCCGATTTTTCGGGCAACCGCCGCCGATACGATTTTTTCTTACGCGCTTACACCCGCTTACTATAATAATAGTAGGCGTAGATATAATACAAGCCGTTTTCGCATAAGAAAGTTTTCATAGGTTTAGTTTACTCTATTTTTCGCCGCTTGTCAAGCGAAAAACAAGCCTTATCGCCGGGAATTTCGCTTGCGACGGGAAAATTTTCTGATTTCACGAGTTTTCGCGAGTTTTCGGCTATACGCAGGCGATTTCGGGCGCGGCGGTTTGCGCCGTTTTGCCGCGAGCGAATAAATCGCACGCGAATAATCTTGCCCACGCTTCCGCTTCGCTCGCTTCGCGGATATTCCGCAAAATGCGATAATTCAGCGCGCTTTCCCTTGCCGCGCCGCTCTCTTCGCGCCGTCTTGCCGCCGCCCGCTTCGCCGCGTTCTCTGCCCGCGCCGCCGAATTTTTCATCGTTTCAATGCCGTAAATCATAAATTTTTTCCTCCGTGACAATATTTTTATGTTTTATGGCATTATTTTATCACAAAAAACTTGACATACGCCTGCGCTTTTTATAAAATAATTAGTAGAAATTTCAAAATTTTTTTTACACGGAGTGAAATTCGATGAAATTCGACGTGATTATGGATATGCTTTTCGAGCTTTTAATTCACCGCAAGCGCACGGCGCAGTACTTCGCCAAAAAATATTCCGTTTCGGTGCGCACGGTGTTTCGCTATATCGACGTGCTTTCCTTAAACGTTCCCGTGGAAACGCAGTCCGGGCGGACGGGCGGCATTTATATTTCGGACGCCTACAAGCTGCCCGTGGGGTTACTTTCGAAAGAAGAGTACGAAGCCGCGGACGAAGCTCTCGAAGCCATGTATTCGCAGCTGCCCGAAGAGCGGTTTTTAACGGCGCGGAAAAAGCTCGCGGCGCAGAATAAGTCCGATGAAAAGCAGCTGTTTTTCTCGGGCGACGCGAATTATCTTTTAATCGACAGCGGATCTTGGGGCGATTCGAAGTCTTTGTCTGAAAAAATCCGGCTTTTCGAAAACGCGGCGAAATCGTGCGACGTGGTGGAAATTGATTATGTATCGCGCGCGGGCGCGCGCACGGTGCGGCAGATCGAGCCGCATATTCTTCTGTACAAGCAAAACGTGTGGTACGTGTACGCGTTCTGCCGCAAGCAGCAGGCGTTCCGACTTTTTCGCATCGGTCGGGTGTACTCGGCGTTTTTAACGGGCGAAACGTTCGAGCGGCGGGAAGTTTCGCGCGACGATATTCCCCTGCGCTACTGGGATTCGCCCGAAAGCGCGCCCGTGAAGCTGCTTGTGGAAAAATCCGCCTACGCGGACGTGCAGGATTGGCTCGGCTGCGAAAATCTGCACCCCGCAGGCAATTCGGGCGCGGGCGCAAGCGCGGCAAACGATACGCAAAGCGAAGAAAAATGGTTTGCGACGGCAACGCTGCCGATCGACGACGTTCTGGCGAAGAAAATATTAAGCCTTGGCGCGGGGGTGAAGGTACTCGAACCGCAAACGCTGCAAAAAAAGACGGCGGAACTTGCCGCCGCCGTCGCTAAGGTATATTCATAATTTTTTCGCGCGCATACAGGCACGCATACAGGCTCGCAAGCGTATGCGCAACAATATAATTCCGATTACCTGATTAAATCGCCTTCTTTGCGGATAAACCGCTTGATCGCGGCGAACGATTCATCGGAAATCACATGCTCGATGCGGCAGGCGTCTTCCGTGGCGACGTCGTTCGATACGCCGAGCCGCTCGAAAAAGTCCGAAAGCACGGTGTGCCGCTCGTAGATCTTTTCCGCCACGGCGCGCCCCGCTTCCGTGAGCGTGATATACCCGTTATCGTCCACTACGATAAATCCGCCTTCTTTTAAATGCTTCATCGCGCGGGAAATACTCGGCTTCGAATAGCCGCGATATTCCCCGATATCGATCGAGCGCACGTTTCCGATCTCGCGCGATAAGCGCAAGATACATTCGAGATACATTTCCCCCGATTCCTGTAATTGCATAGCTTCTCCCACTTCGGCAAGAAAAACTTTTGTTTCTGCGCCGGCTTTTTTAAGGCTATACCGCGCAGAACTTGCGCGGCAGGTGCGCCGACAAATTTTTTGGCAGATG
>CALARO010000348.1 GCA_937888935.1 uncultured Clostridia bacterium | reverse complement strand
CGTGGAAATTCTTCTTCTCGGCGACAGCATCGCGGCGGGCGCGGGCGTCAGCGGCAACTTCCCGATGTGGGCGAAAATGGTGGAAGAAGGCATGGCGTACTATTCGGGTGGCGATGTTACGTTGTATAATGCCGCGCAACCGGGCATACATTCGGCGCAATACGTGGCGTTGATCGACGGAAAAGACGAAGCCGTGGGCGGCGGCGAAGCCTTTTTAAAAAGCGCGAAAGAAAAATTCGCCTTGGCGCAGGCGCATAAAAACGACGTATCGCTTGCGATTATCGCCATCGGCGCAAACGACGCGGGAGGCTGGTGCGATAACGGCAAAGGAACTTCAACCGCTTCTTACGAAGAAAACGTGCGGCGAATGATTGCGTACGTGAGAGAAGAAAACGCCGATTGCAGTATTCTGCTCGTTTCGTGTATGCAGACGAATCCGAAGCTTATCGACGCTTCTGACGATACAATTCGACTTTGCGCCGCCGATCTTGCGGAATACGAAAAAACGCTGGAAAAAATTGCGGCGAGCGAAACGGGCGTGGCGGTTGCAAACGTGTATTCCGTGCAACGCAGTCTGTTGAAACGCAAAAAAATCGAAGATATGCTCGGCGACAACGTAAATCACCCGTCCGACTATATGGCAAGAATATATACGCAGGTGATTTTAGATACGTTGTTTGGCGAAAAGACGGGGGAATAAACGATGAAAAAACGAAATTTTGCGGCGATCGCGGCGGTTTTGTTCACCTTGTGCGCTTCGGCTTGCGGCGGCAACGCGAATACGAATCCCGTGCAAATCGAAACCACGGAAGAAGAGAAAAACGTATTGCCGAGCGAGCTTGCCGCGATAGAAATCGAGGGCGCGCATGAAATTACCGCCGAGCGGTACGACGTGATTTATCTGAAAGCGACAATCAGCGACGGTACGGAAATCGAATGGGTAAGCGGCAACGAAAGCGCGGCAATCGTAAACGGCTACGGCGCGGTGCTTCTCGTAGGCTCGGGAAGCGCGGTGATTACGGCGCGGAAAAAGACGGATAAAAAAATTTCCGCAAGCGTTCTGATCAGGGTGTTACCGAAAACGGAAGAAACGGCAGAGGATATTTTCGATGAAAAATAAAATCAGACAAATAAACGAAGACGAAGGGAAGAGAAATCCCGCGTACAAAAAAATACTCATCGTGATGTCGGTGATTTTTTCGCTGTATTCGCTCACGTTGATATTTCCCTTTTTGTGGCTTGTGCTGAATTCGCTGAAAACGAAGCAGGAATTTTTCTCCGGCAATCCGTTTTCTATGCCGTCGGGCGAAGCGGGATTGAAAAATTACGCGGAAATGTTTTCCGTATTTCCGATCGGCGAAATGTTTTTCAATTCCGTTACGCTCAGCTTGATCTGCCCTACGGTTTCGGTGTTCGTTACGGCGTGCGCGGCGTATATCGTGGGCAAATTCCGCTTTTTCGGCAGAAACGTCGTGTATTTTTTAGGGCT
>CALARO010000347.1 GCA_937888935.1 uncultured Clostridia bacterium | reverse complement strand
ACGTCAATCGGCAAATGCCCCGCAGCCTGCACCGCGTCCGTATGGAAAGTTACGCCCTTTTCGCGGCACACCGCCCCGATTTTTTCAATCGGCAGAATCGAGCCGATTTCGTTGTTCGCGTACATCGTCGTCACAAGGCAGGTATCTTCGCGGATCGCGTTTTTCACCTGTTCCGCCGTGATATTTCCCGCCGCGCCCACGGGCAACAGCTCGATTTCAAAGCCTTCTCTTTCCAACTTTTTCAGAGTGTGCAGCACCGCGTGATGCTCAAACGCCGTGGAAATAATATGCTTTTTGCCCTTGCGCGCGCCAAACGCCGCCGCCGACAAAATCGCCTGATTATCCGCTTCGCTGCCGCCCGAAGTGAAATAAATTTCGTTCGGCTCGGCATTGATCAGCTTCGCAATCTGTTCGCGCGCCGCCGTCAGCGCCTCTTTCGCGCCCTGTCCCGCGCTGTACAAGCTCGAAGCGTTGTAAAAATTGTCCTGCAAAAAGGGCAGCATCGCCTTCACCGCCGCGTCGCTCATTCTCGTCGTCGCCGCATTGTCCGCATAAATTCTACACATAGTCCGTCCTCGTATCTTTTTTTCTATCGTGCGCTCACACACCCGCGCGCGCATAACGCACGCAACCGCCGCCCGCGTTACTCTTCGTAAAGCGCGGTGGATAAGTATCTGTCGCCGCCGTCGGGCAGAAGCGCAACAATCGTCTTGCCCGCGTTTTCCTTGCGCTGCGCAAGCCGCACCGCCGCCGCAAGAGCCGCGCCCGAGCTGATGCCCACAAGCACGCCTTCTTTTTTGCCCATCAGCCGCGCAAACGTAAACGCGTCGTCGCCCGTCACAGGCACAACTTCATCATACACCTTCGTATCCAATACCTTCGGCACAAATCCCGCGCCGATGCCCTGAATTTTATGCGCGCCGCTGCGCCCTTCCGAAAGCACGGGCGATTCCGCCGGCTCTACCGCCGCCACATACACGCCGGGTTTTTTGGCTTTCAGCACTTCGCCCACGCCCGTCACCGTGCCGCCCGTACCTACGCCCGCCACAAAAACGTCCACGTCGCCGTCCGTATCCGCCCAGATTTCTTCGGCAGTCGTCTTTCTGTGCGCCTCGGGGTTGGCGGGATTTACAAACTGCCCCGCGATAAACGCGCAGGGAATTTCTTTCGCCAGCTCTTCCGCCTTTTCAATCGCGCCTTTCATGCCCTTCTTGCCGTCCGTCAGCACAAGTTCCGCGCCGTATGCCTTCATCAGCTTTCTGCGCTCAACCGACATCGTATCCGGCATCACGATCATCACTTTATACCCGCGCGCCGCGCCCACCGCAGCCAGACCGATGCCCGTATTTCCGCTCGTCGGCTCGATAATCACGGAATTTTCCGTAAGCACGCCGCGCCGCTTAGCGTCGTCTAAAATCTCTCTCGCCACGCGATCTTTCACCGATCCCGTCAGGTTGAAATATTCAAGTTTTCCTAAAAGCCGCGCTTTCAGGTCGAATTCTTTTTCGATTTTTTTCAGCTCGAGAAGCGGCGTTCTGCCGATCAACTCGTCTGCCGAAGCATAAATTTTCAAAGTCGTTCGTCTCCTTCCTTTATTTCGCCTATATTATAGCACGTAAAACATACCTTGTCAATAGGTTTATACTGCGAAAAGAAAAATTTTTATAAATTTTTTCTTGAAGCGTAGCACGCGCCCGCATTTTTGTCGTTTTCGCAGTTTTTATCGTCGGAAGATCCGCAGCCGCAGTCTTTTTCCGCCGTCGCGCCGTCCGCAAGCACGCTTTCCAGCGTCACACCGTGCAGAAAATCGTCGATCACGTCCTGCAACTTTTCCCACACGGGCAAAGTCTTGCACGCGCCCGCGTTCGCGCACGGGTTCGGCTTACATTCCAGACACGAAACGGGCGAAATCGAGCCTTCGGAAACGGACAAAATTTCCAGAAGATTATAATCTTTCGGCTCGCGCGCCAGGCGATAGCCGCCTCCCTTGCCGCGCACGCCTTCCACAAGTCCCGCTTTCGCCAGCGAAGAAACGATGCTTTCCAGATATTTTTCCGAAATCGCCTGTTCCGCCGCAATCGCGTTCAGCGTGAGATACTCTTCCTTTTCGTGCGCCGCAAGCGAAAGCATCACCCGCACCGCATACCGTCCTTTCGTAGAAATCAGCATTTTTCAATCCCCCTTGCCTGCCTTTCCGTCCGCGCCGTCCGAAGCCATACTACCCGCGTCCGCGCTATCCGCGCCGCCCGCACTCGCGCTATCCGCGCAACCCGCGCTTTTCCAATGCAGTCTGTGCAGCTCGCCTTCTTCCGAAAGACCGGCAAAATCAAGCTGCCTTAACGCTTCGTACACCGCCACCGCCACGGAGTTGGAAAGATTTAAAGACCGCGCCTCGCTTCTCATCGGAATCCGCACGCACGTTTCTTCATGATCCACAAGCAACTCTTCGGGCAATCCCTTCGTTTCCTTGCCGAACACGAGATAATCGCCGTTTTTATAGCTCGCTTCGGTGTGGGCGCGCTTCGCCTTCGTCGTAAAAAAGTAAAATTTCGCGGCAGAATTCTCACGCGCCGCTTCCGCCTGCACTTCGGCAAACGAATCGTAATATTTCACGTCCACGAGATTCCAGTAATCCAACCCGGCGCGCTTTAAATATTTATCCGAAACTTCGAAGCCGAGCGGGCGTACCATGTGTAAAACGCACCCCGTCGCGGCGCACGTTCTCGCGATATTCCCCGCGTTCTGCGGAATTTCCGGCTCAACCAGCACGATATGCAGCATTTTCAGTCTACCTCTTTTCCGTCCGCTTTATTCACCGCATTTTCGCAGTATTTCCGCCACTACCCCGCCGATTTTTTCCGCCATATAGTAAAACCCGAGATCCGTCGGATGGCATCCGTCCACCTGACACCGCTCGCGCAAGTCTTCCGGAAAGAATTCTCTGCCGTCCACGAAATACACGTTTTTATCGCCGCTCTTCAAAGCGTTTTCGTACGTGGCGTAAATAATTTCCGCCCGCCGCCGCGCGTCCGCACTATCCCGCCGCGCTTCGGGGCGAGTCACAAACACAATCGGAGTATCTTTTCTCACTCCGCGATAACGCTTATACAGCCGCTCGTGCGTTGCCGCCAGGTATTCGGGCGTAGGCGCGTTGTAATCGTAATCGCACACGAACACGCTGCAATCTATCCCGCGCAGGTAATCTACCATATTGTCTTCCGCCTTGCCGTTGCCCGAAAAACCGAGATTGATATAATCCACGCCCGTCCGCTCGCAAATCAGATCTTCGTAAGAAGTATCCGCCCGCGAAGCGCAGCCGCCCTGCGTGATCGAAGAACCGTAATACAGCACGGGCAGCACGTCTTTATATCCCGCCCCTTCGCCGAGAACCGCGTCGCCGTCCAGCTCGATTTCAAGCGCGGCCACGCTCGAATACAACGGAAAATGCAGCACGTAATCGCGCAGCTCGCCGTCGAGATTTACAGCCACTTCAAACTCGTCGCCGAAATTCCACTCGGGGCAAAGCAACCCGCGAAAAACGCTCTTCTTTTCCGCACCATCGCGCGAACATAATATAAAGCCGCTGCTTCCCGTCAACGCCATGTGCCGCATGCGGCAAAAACAGCTTTCGCGCACGTACAACCGCAGCGTTTTCGAATTAGTTTTAAAATTCAGCCGCAACCCCGCGCCGTTTCCCGCCAGAAAATGCACCCCTTCGGAAACGTCCGCCGCCACGCCAAGGGGCATGCGCACAAATCCCGACCCTTTTTCGTATATGCCGCCGTAAAGCTTAAACGGCGCGCAGGGCAAAACAAAACGCCTTTTCCCGTCTTTTTCCACCGCCGCGGCGGCAAAATTTTTATCAATTTTCGTAATATCCATTTTTCCCGATCCTTTTCTCGCGCCGGCGATCGCCGCCGATTCTTAAATAATCCTTAAATATTTTAATACGCCGCGCAAAAAAAAGCAAGCGTTTTGGCAGTTTTTTTCAATTTTCCCCGATATTTCCGCCCACAGCTTCAAATTTTCGGGGATAATCCCCCCTTCCCCGTAGCATAATGAGAGTACAAGGACGGCGAAAGTCCTTTCAGGAGAAAAAACTTATGCAATTTGAAAAAACACAGACCTTTAAAAACTTAGCGCGATCCTTCGCCGGCGAATCGCAGGCGGGCATGCGCTACCAGCTGATTGCCAAACAAGCCATGCAAGAAGGCTACAAAACGCTGTCGGACGAGATCCGCACGCTCGCGAAAAACGAAACGTATCACGCAAAACGCTTTTTCGAAATGTTACAGGAAAAAGCGGGCAGCTACGATAATATCGACATCGCGGCGGGCTATCCCTTTCACGCCGGCGCTTTGGAAGAGAGTTTAGCGTTCGCGGCGAACGACGAAAAAGCGGAAACCGAGCTGTACCCGGAATTTGCCGAAACGGCAAAAAAAGAAGGCTTCGCCGATGTCGCCGCGCTTTATAAACTCATCGCCAAGGTAGAAGATTCGCACAGAATCGTGTTCGACTATCTCGCGAACGCCGTAAAAACAGGCACGTTGTATTCTGCGGAATCCCCCGTGCTTTGGGTATGCGGCGATTGCGGACACATGGCGGTAGGCGAAAAGGCGTGGAAAACCTGCCCGCTTTGCGGCGCAGAACAAGGTCACGTGATGCTGCATCTGCCTTTCGAAGGCAACACAATCTAAGGCAGCGCGATTCAGGGCAAAGGATTTTTTGCCGGACGTAAAGGGCATTTCGCCGTCTTTGACGATTTTAAA
>CALARO010000346.1 GCA_937888935.1 uncultured Clostridia bacterium | reverse complement strand
CGCCTGATCGCGCCGAAGAACGAGCGGGGGCATGCCGCGAAGCTTCAACGAGGCGTTCAAGCCCGCGATCAGACCTTGCGCCGCCGCTTCTTCGTAGCCGGAAGTGCCGTTGATCTGCCCCGCCGTGTATACGCCGGAAACCTTTTTGAATTCGAGCGTGGGAAGCACGTCCAGCGTGTCGATACAATCGTACTCGATCGCGTAGCCGTGGCGCACGATGTCCGCGTGTTCGAGTCCCGCTACCGAAGCGTACATCTGCCGCTGAATATCGTGCGGCATGGAAGTACTCATGCCCTGCACGTAGATTTCGGAAGTATCCGCGCCTTCGGGTTCGAGAAAGATCTGATGCCGCTCTTTATCTTTGAAACGCACGATTTTCGTTTCCACGGACGGGCAGTAGCGCGGACCGGTGGACGTGATCGCGCCGTTGTACAGCGGGGAACGATCGAGATTTTCGAGAATGATTTTGTGCGTGAGCGCGTTTGTGTAGGTGAGATGGCACGAAGCCGTGTTTTTCGGCGGCTCGCTCGTCATATACGAAAACGCGTAGCCTTTTTCGTCGCCTTTCTGCTCTTCGCAGGCGGAAAAATTCACCGTTTTTCCGTCTACGCGTGCGGGCGTACCCGTTTTGAAACGGCGGATTTTATAGCCGAGCGCGGCGAGCGAATCGGTGAGATGGGTGGCGCGGGAAAAACCGTTCGGGCCGCTTTTCTGCACGAGTTCGCCCGTGATCGTCTGCGAGTTTAAGTACACGCCCGTGCAAACGATTGCGGCGCGGCAGCGGATAATGCCGCCGTACGTGGTTTTTACGCCCGCGCACGCGCCGTTTTCCGTGAGAATTTCCGCCGCTTCCGCTTGCAGAATACGCAGATTTTTCGTGTTTTCTAAAACGCGCTTCATTTCGCGGTGGTACGCCGCTTTATCCGTCTGCGCGCGCAGGCATTGCACCGCCGCGCCTTTGCCCGCGTTCAGCATGCGCATCTGCAGGGCGGTTTTATCGGCGATGATCCCCATTTCGCCGCCGAGCGCGTCGATTTCGCGCACGAGATGCCCCTTCGCCGTGCCGCCGATCGAGGGGTTGCACGGCAGAAAGCCGATGCCGTCTAAATTCAGGGTGAGCATCATCGTATTTATGCCCGTGCGCGCGAGAGCGAGCGCAGCTTCCGCGCCCGCGTGTCCGCCGCCGATCACTACCGCTTCGGCGGTATATTCTTCAAATTCTTTCATGGTTTTTTATCGTTAATTATAATTTCGCGGGGGGAAGGGGCGGTTTAACGCTTGTACACGGCGTTTTTCACGTCGTCGACTTCCTTGGCGATTTTTTCGTTCAGGCGGATCATATCTTCCACCTTATCGCGGGAATACATAATGGTGGTGTGATCTCTGCCGCCCATTAAGTTGCCCACGGAAACGAGCGGCAAAGAAAGCAGCTCGCACATTAAATACGCGCAGATTTGCCGCGCCCGCACCAGATCGGCTTTTTTGCCCTTGCCGCGCAGGTTTTCTTTGCGGCACTTATAATACGCGCACACCGCGGAAATAATCGTTTCGGGGGTGACGTCTTCTTTTTCTTCGCCGTCTTCGCGCACGGCTTCGTTCAACGCCTTATGCGCGAGCGAAAGCGAAATCGGCTCTTCGTGCAGCTTCGCCGCGAAAATCACTTTGTTGAGCCTGCCTTCGAGCGTGCGCACGTCATGCCCCGAATCGCCCGCGAGATATTCTAAAACTTCGTCCGGAATAAAGCAGCGTTTTTCCATCGCCTTGCGCTTTAAAATGGCGATTTTCGTTTCGGTATCGGGCGGCTGCACGTCGGTGATCAGTCCGCCTTCGAAACGCGTGCGAAGGCGTTCTTCGAGCGTGGCGATTTCTTTGGGCGGCCGGTCCGACGTTAAAACAATCTGCTTATTCTGCGAGAACAGCTCGTTGAACGTGTGGAAAAATTCTTCCTGCACGCCGGGTTTTTTCGCGAGAAACTGAATATCGTCGATCATTAAAATATCCACGCCGCGATAGTGGTTGCGGAAGCGCGTGCTTTTATCGCGCGAAGAAAATTTCCCCGAAATCATGGAGTCGATAAATTCGTTGAGAAAGTTATCGCACGTGGTGTATAAAACGTGCTTTGCGGGGTCGTGTTCCGCCACGTAGTTGGCAATCGCCTGCAAAAGGTGGGTTTTGCCTAAACCCGATTCGCCGTAGATGAAAAGGGGATTGAAATTATCGCCCGGGTGTTCCGCTACGGCTTTGGCGGCGGCGTACACGAATTTGTTGCCGCTGCCCACAACGAACGAATCGAACGTGTAGTTTTTATTGAGCGGCACGGATCGGAAAGAATCGGCGAAATCTTCTTCGCCTTCCAAGGGGTACGCCACCGAATTTTCCACGTACATTCTGAAACCGTCTAAACCCACGTTCGCCTTTTCCACGGCGTCGTTGATGGCGGCGGAATGTTTTTTCACGATGGTATCGGCGGTCATCACCGTCTGCGCCTTTAAGATAATTTTTCTGCCGATCACGTCTTCGGGTTCGAGATCTTTGATAAAGGTATCGAACACCACGGGCGGGATCACGTTCTGAATCCTTTCGCGGATCTGCTTCCATAAATAAAGTACCTGCGATTTTTCAGCCAAAGCGGTTTCCTCCTTGCGCGTTTTTCTCGTTTTTTTGCATTGTTTTTACTTTGCCGCGCGTTTTTCTTTGTGTTTTTTAAAATTTTCTGCTATAATTATAATACAAATCGCGCGGAAAAGAAAGTGTTTTCGCCGTCGTTTTTCAATTTCGGGCAAAATTATTATGCAAATTAAGTCTCTCACCCTACGCAATTTCAGAAATTACCGCGAAGAAACCTTTGTTTTTTCGGACGGATTGAACGTGCTGTTCGGCAAAAACGGTCAGGGCAAAACCAACTGCGCCGAAGCGGTGTTTTACCTTTGCACCGGCTCTTCTTTGCGCATCCGCCACGATAAGCAGCTGATACGGCTCGGCGAAGATACGGCGGGCGTTAAGGCGGAAGCGGAAAACCGCTACGGGAAAGTGACGATCGAAGCGGAAATTTCGGAAAATAAGCGCGCTTTGTACGTGAACGGCACGCGGCTTACGAAAAGCGCGGATCTGATGGGGCATATCAACAGCGTGTTCTTTTCGCCGGGGGAATTAAGACTGATACAGGACGGGCCGGACGAGCGGCGGCGGTTTATCAATATGTCGATTTCGCAGACTTCGCCTGCGTACTACACCGCGCTTTTGCGGTATATGAAAATTCTCGATCAGCGGAACGCGCTTTTGAAAAACCCCGATTTTTCTACGGTGAGCGCAACTTTGCCGGTGTGGGACGAGCAGCTTTGCAAGTACGCGGCGACGATTGCGGTGAAGCGCAGAGAGTTTCTCGCGCGGCTTGTTTCTTATGCGGCGGACGCGCACGCGTATCTTACGGACGGCAAGGAAACGCTTTCTTTAACGCCCGATCAGACGTATGCGGGCGACGAAAGCGAGATAGCGGCGCGGCTGAAAAAGCGGCTGCAAAACGCCTACGAAAAGGACAGACGGCTGGGGTATACCACGGTAGGGCCGCACCGCGACGACGTGACGTTCGTGATTTCGGGCAAGGAAGCGCGGGGGTACGCTTCGCAGGGGCAGACGCGCACGGCCGCGCTTTCTTTGAAGCTTGCGGAAGTGGAAATTTTCAAGGAAGTGGCGGGGGGAAAATCTTCTGCTGATTTTAGACGATGTGATGAGCGAACTCGATACGCTGCGGCGCAAAAAGCTGGTTTCGCGCATCGACGGGTTGCAGACGATCGTAACGTGTACGCACGCCGAGCGCGCGCTGTACGGCAAGGAAGCGAAGAAAATACGCATCGACGACGGGCATATTTTGGGCTGAAACAGCGCAGAATACATAGCGGAGAGGCAAAAAGTATGCTTGGATTCGGCAAAAAAACGAAATTTTCCATGCGAAAAAAGGCGTTCCTTTCGGGGGGCGTTTTTTGCATGGCGATTTTTGTATTTTTTGCCGTTTTTTTCCTGCGCGCGCCCGTTGATTTTATAAAAAACGGCGGCAACAATGGCGGCGGAATATGCGAAACGCGGGCGAATTTTTGCTCTTTGGCAACTTTCGCGGCGCGGGCGGCGGGCGTGGAAACGCGGCGGGAATTTCCGGCGGACGTAACCGTTTGCGGCGTGGCCGTGGGCGGAAAAGAAAAGCGCGCGGCGTTTGAAGAGATACGAAAGGAAGAACGGCGAAGAATTCCCTGCCTGTACGCCGATACGGGCGCGAACGCGGGTGCGGGGACGAGTGCGGGCGAACGCGCGGGAACGGAAGTGATTTCGGCGTGCGAAATCGGCTTTTCGGACGATCTCGAAGAGATTTTTTCGCGCGCGGAACGGGGCGGCCGGTACGAAACGAAAATGCGCTGCTATCTGTTCGGCGCGGGGGCGGAACGGCTGATCGCGGCGGCGGAAACGCCCGTGAAAAACGCGCGCGTGAATTTCGGGAAAAACGGGTTTTCCTACGAGCGCGAAATGGACGGGAGGCTTGTGAACCGCGAAAAATTTTTTCCCGCGCTTGAAAACGCGCTTTCTTCTTTAACGCTCGGCGCGCACGGGTACGAATTTCCGCGGCTGAACATGCAGAATTACGTGTATGCGGCGCGCCCTTCTTTCACCTTGAAAGACGCCCTGAAAAGCACGGAAAAATTGGCTTCGTTTACTACGGAATATTTTTCTTCGGGCGAGAACAGGTGCGTGAATATTGCGCTTGCCGCCGCGTTTTTAAACGGCTCTACGATC
>CALARO010000345.1 GCA_937888935.1 uncultured Clostridia bacterium | reverse complement strand
ATTCCGATTCGATGTAATCGTCGTGGTACGTCACGTAAGGGTTGTCCATATCGCACCAATACCCCACGCGATCAGACATCTCTTTCCACTCTTCCGTATACTTCCACACGGATTTTTTGCACTCTTTGATGAAAGGCTCGATGCCGTACGCTTCGATTTCCGTCTTATGATCGAAGCCGAGCTTCTTTTCCACTTCGAGTTCCACCGGAAGTCCGTGCGTATCCCAGCCCGCCTTTCTTAAAACGTGCTTGCCCTTCATCGTCTGATAGCGCGGAATAATATCCTTCATCACGCGCGTTAAAATATGCCCGATATGCGGCTTGCCGTTCGCCGTGGGCGGACCGTCGTAAAAGGAAAATTCTTCTTTTCCTTCGTTCTTTTTCACGCTCTCTTCAAACACGTGATTTTCATTCCAGAATTTCACCACGTCCTTTTCCCGACCGACGAAATTCAGCGAAGTATCTACTTTTTTGTAGCCTGCCATAATTCTTTCCTGCCTTTTGCGGCTTTCACACGTCCCCGCCGCATTTTTTCTTCCCGCGCGCCCGGTTCTCTTACGCGCTTTATTTTTCCCGCGCTGCTTCCCGCTCGCGCTTTATTCTTTCCGCGCGCCGTTTCTCACGCGCGCCCGCCTGTATAAGTCTGTCGCTGCCGATGCGCCGCCGTTTCCGCGCCCGTTTTTCGCACGCCCGCACGCGCCCGCGCGCTCACTTTATCAAACAACCGATTGTTCTCTTTTCAAACAACTGATATTTTTGCTTCGGTAATTTTCAGCCGAAAATCCCCCTGCGCCTTTCCACGGAAAGCACTTCGAAGCCTTCTTTTTCCACGGCGGCGCGCAAAAATTCGTCGCTCACGGAAGAAAGCGTTTCCACGTACACCGCGTTTCTCTTCTTGTCCGCGTTCGCTTTCAGTACGCCGTCTTTCAGTTCCAGGGCTTCCGAAAGCCGCTCGCAGCAAAGCGCGCAGCAAAGATCTTTCACCTTAATTATTTTCTTCATTTTTCCGCACCCGATTTTTCCGCGCCCGTTTAAGCGCCGCTCATTTTTCGCGGCAAACTTTACGGCGTCACGCGGTTAATATCGCGGGGGAACATCGTGGCTTCGCGCACGTTTTTAAAGCCTAAAAGGTGCATCGTCAGCCGCTCTAACCCAAGTCCGAGTCCGCCGTGCGGGGGCGCGCCGTACTTGTGCAGCATCAGATACGTTTCAAACTGCTCGGGATTCATTCCCAGCCGCTTCATCTTTTCCACCTGCTCGTAGTAATCGTGTACCCGCTGCCCGCCCGAAGTGATTTCCAGTCCGCGGAACAGAAGATCGAACGAAAGCGTGTACTCGGGATCTTCGGGATCGTCCATCGTGTAGAACGGGCGTTTCTTCGAAGGGTAATGCGTCACAAAAATAAAATCGGAATTGAATTTCTTTTTCGCGTATTTGCCGAGCATCTCTTCTTCCGCCGGATCGAAATCTTTCATATCCGTCGGCTGATACTTGAATTGCTTCATGATCACCTGCTTCGCGTCCATAAACTTAATCACGGGAATTTCGGTGATTTCGGGAATGTCCGCGTGCAAAAGAGACACTTCGTTCGCGTACTCGGTTTTCAAAAGATTCATAATGTATTTCAGCGCGCCCGTTTCCATGTTCATAATGTCTTCGAACGAGTCGATAAAGCCCATTTCGAAGTCCATCGAAATGTACTCGTTCAGGTGGCGCGAAGTATCGTGATGTTCCGCGCGGAACACCGGCGCAATTTCAAACACCCGCTCGTACACGCCCACCAGAGCCTGCTTATAAAGCTGCGGCGACTGCGCCAGAAACACCTGTTTCCCGAAATAGTCCAGCTTGAAAACGTTCGTGCCGCCTTCCGCGCCCGCGTAGTTGATTTTCGGCGTATGCACTTCGGTGAAATTCTGCGACGTCAGAAACTCGCGGAAGCCGCGCTGAATCCCTTCCTGAATTTTAAAGATCGCGCGCTCGCGCGGGTTGCGCAAAGTCACTGGGCGATAATCAAGATTGGTATTCAGATCGCATTGCACCTGTTTTTTCGTGATCACCACGGGCGAGATCGCCGCCGGGTGCGATAAAATTTCCACGTCGTGAATCTGCAATTCGTAGCGTTTCGTTCCTTCGCGCGTTTCGCCGGCAACCACTTTGCCCGTCACTTTCACGGCGCATTCTTCTTTGAGTTCGGGGGGCATGCGGTAAGAAGAAAAATCTTCCGAATAAACGCATTGCACCGTCTCGCGCGCCGTGCGCAAAATCACGAACGCAAAGTCAGACATCATGCGTATGTTATGCACCGTCCCCTTGATCGTCACGATTTCGTTTTCGTGTTTTCCGAAATCGGAAAATTCCACCGTCGTCTTTTTGATTTCACCCGTAACAGCCATAAAAAATTTCTCCTGAAAATAATCCGTATTTCCGCGCGTGGCGGCAAACGATACTTTTATACCCTTATATTTTAATGTTTTTATCGAAAAAAAGCAAATACTTTCGGCGGCTATCAGAAAACAAATCTCAAAAATTTGCACATCGGGCGAAATTTTTTACGAATTTTTATAAAAGACGGCGTTTTTGCCCGCCGTTTTCTTGACAGCGCAAGAAAAATCCCGTATAATATACGGGAAGTCTGCGGTGTACGGAGTCCGGAAAAACGTAATCCACATCAATAATAAGGGAGCTTGCGTTCGGGCGGATAGGCAAGGTCTGTTTCAACCCGCGTTTTGAAGGCGACGGAAAGTTGAGTAAAAACGGAAAGTCCGAAGCCGACCGATAAAGCACCCACCTGCGAGAAAGCGGGTTTCACCATTTCGGAGTGCGGCACAGGCGGATTTCCACTTTAAAATTTCAGCCGACGGGAAAATTTCACCGCCGGCTTTTTTATTTTGGCATTATTCTTAGCCTTCCCCTTTTCGCTTTTTCTCTTAGGGCGGGCATTGCCCGTTTCGTAACAGACTGTCGTAATTCGTTTGAAATTTTAATTTTTGCTTTTAATATATAGCCTTCCCCCCGGGGGGCTTTTCTCGCCGAGTTGCCGTTCAAAGGCAATCTCGGCGGCTTGGTGGCTGCGCAGCAGACGGATGAGGGGCGCAACTTCTTCGACAAAGAATTTGCTTTTGCCTTTGATATAGCCTTCCCCCCAGGGGGCTTTTCTCGCCGAGTTGCCACCCAAAGGCAATCTCGGCGGCTTGCTCTGCCGCATAGCGGCGGTGATGAAGAAAAGCAGGCTTTTCTTTTTTGTTTGAAAATTTGCCTTGCAAATAATTTTCAAACAAAGGGGCGTAACACATTTCGCCTTATTCAAGGCTTCCCCTTGCCTCATTTTCTCTCGGGAAGAAAATTCGGCAAAAATGGGAATCCTCTCCTTACGTCGAGGCTTCCCCTCGGGGGGAAGCTGTCAACGAAGTAGACTGATGAGGGGCGTAGCATTTTATGCGCAGCCCATTTTTGTTTGAAATTTTCTTCCGGAAATTTTCAATCAAAAGGGCGTAGCTTGTTTTCCCATAGAAATAATTTAAACACCTACATATACTCATAAATCAGATTTTTCGGCAACTTCGGCATTGTATCGCCCGCGTCCGCAAACGCCCTGCCGTGCAGCTTTCCGTTATAATCCACTATCCTGTATTCGCCTTTTATGGGGCATATATCCCCGCCTTTCAGTATCATTTGTTATTCAGTATGCCCCGAATGAAAAAATTTATACTTTCATTCTTAGCCGAATGGAAATAAACTTGAACGTGCCTGAAAAGGCGGCGTTTTCGCCCTTTTTTCCGCGTTCGCCCTTGATGTATCCCGATACACCTGCGGGCGATTGCGCAAAAAATCATCAAA
>CALARO010000344.1 GCA_937888935.1 uncultured Clostridia bacterium | reverse complement strand
TTTCATTGCGTTTCCGTCCGTATCGTGTTTTTTATGCGCCAAAGCGATCGGAATTATCCCTTTTCCGCACCCGTAAAGCGTAAGCTTCGCCCGCAGCCGATAGAGCCGCTATTCTTATTATACCACTTCGCGGCGGCTTTGGCAAGTGTTTTGCGCGCTCGCGCGCCGTTCTTTCCCCGCCCCGAAATAAAAAACCGCATAAAAATTCCGGAATTCCGCGAAAAATGTCGCAAAATCCCGAAAATTTCCGTCGCTTAAAAACGCGCTTAAACGATTTTTATTCGAATTGATTGGCGAGAATATCGGCGGTAAGCCGCGTGAGCTTCACCAGATCCGCTTCCGTTTTCGCGCCTTCGTTTTTATCGAGCAACGCCACGATGCCCAGGCAATCCCCGCCCGAAACCACCGGCACGATCACCTGCGCCGCAAAGTCCGTTTCACCGCCCGAAACCACGGGCAGCACCTCGCCGCCTTCCGATTTCGCCGCCGCGTAACTCTTGCGTTCTCTCATCAGTTTGTCCATTTCGGGCGAAAGCGTTTTGCCCGAAAATTCGCGCTTCCCTTCGCCGAAAGCGAACAATACCCCGTCCGTATCGCACACCACGGCAAGTTTTCCGCTTAACTCGGCGAGCGATTTTGCGGCGGATTCGCTGAACTTTTCGATGGTGGCGATGGGCGAATATTTTTTGAGCATCAGCTCGTCGCGATCGGTGAAAATTTCCAGCGGATCGCCTTCGCGGATGCGCAGCGTGCGCCTGATTTCTTTGGGAATCACCACTCTTCCAAGCTCGTCCATTCTTCTTACGATACCCGTAGCTTTCATAAATATTTCTCCTTCACAAAAATGCGGTTTTGTAAAAATGTTTATTCGCAGAATACACCTTGCGTAAGGGGATACCCCATAGCAATCGCTGCGTTGCCGCCGTTTTGTATTCTTTAACAGTTTATCCGGATAAGAAAAAATTATACAAAATCGGCGTAAAAATCGTTGACATTACATTATTTTAGATTATAATATATAAAGCGGTTTCAAAACGCTTTACTTTCAAGCGCGCGTCGATCGCAAGCAGCACGTAACCTTGCGAAAACAAATCCGCGTCAGAGATACTGCCGCTCGGTGAGAATTTGCAGATAATCTTTCAAGCGGGCTTTATCTTCGGGCGGCAGGCGGCGATAATCCTCCAGCACGCGTTTTTCTTCGCCGCTTAAACGCGAAGGATTGCCGCCGAACGCGCGGGGCAGACCGGGTTTTTCTTCTCTGCCCAGAAGCTCGTCGAGCGTTACGTTGAAATAATCGGCAATGGAAATCAGCGTTTCGTAGCTTGCCTGACGCGCGCCCTTTTCGTAATTCGCAAGCGTATTCGGATTGATGCCGATTTCCCGCGCAAGTTCGCTGCGCTTCAAGCCGTGTTCAAGCCGCAATTCCTTTAAAATAAACATCGTTTTTTCCCTTATTTTTTGATTGTATTCGCCCGTTTTGAGCGTTTTTTCAAAAAAAAGAATAACAAACAAGTGTGAATTTTTGCACAATTCGTCCAAAACGGATTGACAAACACGTGTATTTATGATAAACTTAACTCAAAACGGGTTGTTTTTATAAACAAAAACGCAAAACGAACGAAAAAAGGAGAACACAAATGAAGATACACAGCAACAAGCCGCAAGTGGTTCTGGAAATGTACTATCGCCTGAAAAAGGGGTGGAGTCTGGAAGTCACCGAAAACACGCAGGAATTCGATATAAGTCCGCGCACGTTTTACAGATACGTGCATCTTCTTCGGAAATTTTTCGAAGATCATCAGGAAGGCGAGCTGATCAAAGACAGAAAAACGAAAAGATACCGTCTTGCGTAAAATTGCGTAAAAATTGCGTAAAAAAACGCGTAAAAACTTTGCCGTTAAACATTATTTTCACGCATTTCTAAGGCTTCCCGATCGGGAAGCCTTAAAGTAGTTTTCGCGAATTTCGGCAAATTTTACAGATAATCTTTTAATCTGGCTTCGAAGCTTTCTTCAAGGGCGATTAAATCGCGCGTGATCGCCGAAATTTCTTCGTCGTCGTTTTCGGGTCGTTCGCCGTACGAAGTTTTCAGCGAAGTCAGTCCCATCACCGTGCCTTGAATCATCATGTCGGCGATATGCGAGCGCGAATTATCCGTAAGCGTGTTCATTTTGATCGAGCCTTTCATCATCACTTTTTTCACGGGACTCGGCTCTTTCACTTCAAGCGCCTTGTCTTTGGCGAGCATCGCGGCGCGCGCGCTGATTTTTTCGTACTCTTCGTGCTGCCGCGCGATTTCGTCTTTCAAAGGCTCGTCTTCGATTTCCGGCAGAATATCCGAAATTGATTCCAAAGCAAGCTGACAATTTCTGTACACTTCGGCGAGCAATTCTTCGCTTTTTTTACGGTCTTTTTTCTCTTCCATTTTTTACTCCTTTTTTTATAATACAGACGCGCGTACATACGCGTTTTAAGAAAAGTTTGAATCAAAAGCGTAAAAAATATACAAACCGCCGAAAAAACGGGGCAAAAACGCTTGACTTCGCGGCGGCGATATGGTATAGTATTTGGCGAGCCGACAGAAACGGGCTTTTTAAGTTTTGATTTTTTTACGGTTTTTACGCCTTTTGCGACGGTAAAAATACAAAAAAACAAACGCCTTGGGTTCTTCGAGACTGGAAAGAGGAGGTAAATACACATGTACGCAATCATCGAGAACGGTAACAAACAGTATAAGGTGGCTGAAGGCGACGTAGTAAGCGTAGAAAAGCTGAACGGCGCGGAAGGCGACAAAGTTTCGTTCAAGGCGTTGATGGTTTCCGACGGCGACGCGATCAAAGCGGGCGCAGAAGCGGAAAACGTGAAGGTGACGGGTACGATCGTGAAGCAAGGCAAAGCGGGAAAAATCATCGTTTTCAAGTACAAAGCCAAGAAGAACGAGCGTAAGAAGCAAGGTCACAGACAGCCTTTCACGTCGGTAATGATCGAAAAGATCGAGCTGTAATTTACGGCAAACCGATGGCACAAACTAATCACAAGGAGAAATAAAAATGATTTTCATCAGTTTATTCGCTCATAAAAAAGGTACAGGCTCTTCGCATAACGGTCGCGACAGCGAGGCGAAACGTCTCGGCGCAAAGCGCAGCGACGGTCAGGCGGTGCTTGCGGGCAACATTCTCGTTCGCCAGAGAGGCACGAAAATTCACCCCGGCACGAACGTAGGCATCGGCAGCGACGATACGCTGTTTGCTCTTGCCGACGGCGTGGTACGCTTTGAAAAAATGGGCAAAGACAAGAAAAAGGTGAGCGTTTATCCCGTAGCGGAACAGGCGTAAACCCAAAAGCCGAATTTAAAAATTGTAAGGAAGCGATTTTTTGTCGCTTCCTTATTTTTTTCGCGTTATTCGCTTGCATTTTTCACTTTTTTTTGATATAGTATCATTGGAAGCAAAAAATTGCTTACTATCTTTTATAAGGAACAAAAAAATGAAAAAATTTTTAAAGAGCTTTTTAGCGGCGGCGGTAGCGGTGATCGCGCTTGCGTTTGCGGCGTGCGGCAGCAAGTACGAAGTAAGTCTCGGCATCGGCGACGGTAGCAAGGAAAACGATTCCGTGCGCGTAAATTACACGCTGGATGATAAAATCGAAAACGGTTACGAATTGAAATGCACGGTTTCGGCGGAAAAAGAAGCCGATTTAAACCGCGATTTCGTCTTCGCGTTCTCTACTTCCGATCCGATTTTTTCTTCGGGCGATTATAGCGAAACGGTGCTTTTCACGGTGAAAGGCAGCGATCTTGCCGAAAAGAAGAAAGACGACGGTTCTTACGGCGATCTGCAAATCAACGTGAAATTCGAAGATCTTTCCAAATATTTCGAGCAGACGGACAGCGAAAAAGAATTTCACCTTGTGCTGCACGTAGACGGCGAAAAATGGAGCGTCATCACTTGGAACGACAGCGATTATAAATACACTTTCGACGGCACGAAAGTGAAAATCACGAAATAACGGCGATTTTCCGTGCGTTTTTCGCGGTAAAAAAATTTTTTGAAAATAATGTGAAAACAGGCGTTTATTTGCTTGACAAACAAAATTTTATGTAGTATCATAATATGCGGAAAAAGGAAACAAACCTCTTTAATCGGGTGCAGAGACGCCCGCAAGACGTGAAACCCTTTCAAGTTGCCGCCCGCTTTGCGCGCGCCGACAAATGAATTGCGAAGTTTTTTAACGCGTCTTGAAAAAAGACGCGTTTTTTTCTTGAAATTTTTCAAAAAACTTTCGGCGAGCCGCGATAAAACGGTGAAAAAACAAAAAGGAGGGCGAATGCGTATGAACGGAAAAGAAAAAACGGTGCTGATGGACGAAACGGCAACAGCGCGTGCGATCATGCGCATTTCGCACGAAATCGTGGAACGCAACAAGGGCGTAGACGATCTGGTTTTAATCGGTATCGTAACGCGCGGCGCGCCGCTCGCCCGCAAAATCCGCGACAATATCGAAAAAATCGAAGGCAAGCGCGTGGAAACGGGTTATGTAGACATCACGCTCTACCGCGACGATCTTTCCGAAATTTCCGATATGCCGAAAGTGAAAAAAACGGACGTCCCCTTTTCGATCAAAGATAAAAACGTGGTGCTTTGCGACGACGTTCTCTACACGGGGCGCACGGCGCGCGCGGCGATGGAAGCGGTGCTTGCGCTCGGCAGACCGAAAACCATTCAGCTTGCGGTTTTAATCGACCGCGGACACAGAGAGCTGCCCATCCGCGCGGACTACGTAGGCAAAAACATTCCCACGTCTTTAAGCGAAGTGATCGCGGTAAGATTTACGGAAACGGACGGGGAAGAGTGCGTAAAACTGTTTGAAATCGGCTGAAAAACCGACTTTAAAAATACAAAAAAAATTTTTAAGTAAAGGAGAAAAAACTTTATGAAACTCGTTTACCAAGTGAAAGACAGACCGCCTTTCGGAAAAACGCTTGTGTTCGCGTTGCAGCAGCTGCTCGCGATCCTTGCGGCAACGATCGCCGTACCCGCGGTAATCAATTCGAACGTACCCAGGGCGAATATGTCGCAATCGGCGGCGCTGTTCGGCGCGGGCGTAGGTACGCTTGTGTATCTGCTCTTCACGAAATTCAGAAGCCCGGTATTCTTAGGCTCGTCCTTCGCGTTCATCGGCTCTATGCTTGCGGCGTTCGCGGGCGGCGTTTCGATGTCGGTAGGCTATCTCGGCTTGATCATCGGCGCGGGTTTTGCGGGACTTGTGTACGTAATCATCGCCATTCTCGTAAAGAAAGTGGGCGTAAACTGGCTGAATAAACTGATGCCCACCGTTGTTATCGGACCTACGGTTGCGATTATCGGTTTGTCGCTTGCGGGCAACGCGATCGGCGATATGATGAAAGGCGGCTTGCAGGTGAATAACTCGCCCGTATGCAACACGTATGTAGCATTGATTTGCGCGCTCGTAACGCTCTTCACCGTAATTGCATGCTCGGTGTACGGCAAGAAAATGGCGAAAATGATCCCGTTCATCATCGGTATCGTAGCCGGCTATGCGGTGGCGGCAATTTTCACGGGAATC
>CALARO010000343.1 GCA_937888935.1 uncultured Clostridia bacterium | reverse complement strand
CTACAAGCACAAACAACGCAGTATCAGGCGCGATTTGCCCGCTAAATCAGTTCAAGCTTGTTTCCATTCGGCTAAGGCGATTTTGCAAAAGAAAATTTTTGCGACAGGAAAATTTTGAGAGAAAAAGAAAATGGAAGAGAGAAAAATTTCTACGTCTACGAGCGGCTACGGACATTACGGAAATTTGAAAGAAGTGATCGCGCTGATCAAAGAGAGCGGGTTTACGGCGTTTGATTGTTCGATGTGCCGCGGCGACGCGTATGACGCGTTGATCGAAAGCGAGAATTATCTCGAAGAGGCGCGCAAGGTGCGCAGGTTTGCCGATTCGATCGGATTTTGCTGCAATCAGACGCATGCGCCTTTCCCTTCGGCGCGGCTCGGAAAAGACGATTATAATAAGGAAACGCTGCCCAAGCTTGCCCGGGCGATCGAAGTATCGGGCATACTCGGCGCGAAGGTGTGCGTGGTGCATCCGTGCAACGACTATTCGCCCGAAGAGAACGCCGAAAAGGTGTATCTGCCGCTTGCGCCGTACGCGAGAAAGGCGGGCGTGAAAATCGGCGTGGGAAATATGTGGAACTGGAACGGCCCGAAGAATATTTTCGCGCCGGCGGCGTGTTCTTCGCCCGAAAATTTCGTGGCGCACATGAAGCTTTTGCCCGAAGACGCGTTTTGCGCAAATCTCGATATAGGGCATGCGGAACTTCGCGCGATGAATACTTCCGCGCCCGAGATGATCCGCGCGCTGGGCGGGTATTTTCAGGCGATTCATCTGCACGACGTAAATTTCTACGAAGATTCGCATACGCTGCCTTTCCTTGAAAAAGTGCCTTTCGAGCCGGTGATCGGGGCTTTGAAAGAGATCGGGTATCGGGGCGATATTACGCTGGAAGCCACGGCGTATATGAACAAGATGCCCAAAGAGCTTGTGCCGGCGGCTTCGAAATTTGCGGCGGCGGTGGCACGGTATTTCAAAAACCGGCTGGACGAGTAAAAATTTTTGCGGAAAATTTTGCGTAAATTTTGAAAAAACGGCGGAAAAACGCTTGACTTGCTTTGCGCGATATGATAATATAGTAAGGCAAAGCAGAAGCAAACCTTCTCGCCGTGCGGTTTTTATCGGTACGGCTCGATAGTTTTTCGAAAGCGTTCGTTGAATTTTCGCGGCGCGATATTTATGAGAGAAACGGGGTTGCTTGTGCAAAGCAGCCCTGTATTTTTTGTGTGAGGTACAAAACAATCAAAGACCAATATCAGATGAACGGAGAAATCCGCGACAGAGAAATCAGAGTTATTTCTTCCACGGGCGAAATGCTCGGCGTGATGAGCGCGGCGGAAGCTTTGCGCCTGGCGGAAGAGGAAAATCTCGATCTTGTGAAAATTTCGCCGCAGGCCGTGCCGCCCGTTTGCAAGATTATGAATTACGGAAAATTCAAATTCGAGCAGGCGAAGCGCGAAAAGGAAAATCGCAAGAATCAGAAAACCGTGGAAATCAAGGAAATTTACCTTTCCATGACGATTGACGTGGGCGATCTGAATATCAAGGCGAAAAAGGCGATCGAGTTTCTCACCGAAGGAAACAAGGTGAAAGTTTCCATTCGTATGCGCGGCAGACAGATGGGGCGTTCTTCGATGGGCGTGGACGTGATGAACCGCTTCTTCGGAATGCTCGATAATAAAGCCGCGATGGATAAGCCGCCGCTTGCCGAGGGCAGAAACATCGTGATGGTGTTGTCGCCCGCGAAAGCCGATACAAAAGCGGCGAAAAAGTAAAAATTCAGCTGATGTAGCGTTCCGCGCGCTTTTTGCGGCGGGGCGGGGCAGAATAAATTAAGAAATTATCATTCGGAGGACAAGTTATATGCCTAAACAGAAATCCCATAGCGGTACGAAAAAGCGTTTTTGGCTGACGGGCAGCGGCAAGGTGAACAGACCGCACGGCGGCAAGAACCACAAAGCCGAAACCAAGAGCAGCAAGAGAAGAAGAAATCTTCGTCAGTCTACCCTCGTTTCTACAACGCAGGAAAAGACGGTGAAGAACATGATGCCGTACAAGGACTAATAAGGAGAGAGAAACATGCGTATTAAGAGAGGTGTAAACGCCGTAAAGAAGCGTAGAAAAATTTTCAAGCTTGCGAAAGGCTATTTCGGAAATAAGAGCAAATCGTATCGCATCGCCCGCGAAGCGGTGATGAAGTCTTTGAACTATGCCTACATCGGCAGAAGAAGAAGAAAGAGAG
>CALARO010000342.1 GCA_937888935.1 uncultured Clostridia bacterium | reverse complement strand
CGAAAAACTCGAACGCTGGGGCAAAGTCATACTGCTGCGCCCCGATCCGCAGGCGATCTGGCATGCGAAAACGGATATGTTTGCCTACCCGAAGCTGAACGCGTTTTATAAGCGCAGCGAGAAGGGGGGCGGCGGCTGGACGATTTTAAAGCCGTTTCCTTCGGAATGGGAAATCGCTTACGAAAAACTCGGCTTAAAGTTTAAAATCAAACCGATGGGGTTTAAGCACACGGGGCTTTTTCCCGAGCAGGCGGTGAATTGGGAAACGATGTACGAGCTGATTTCGCGGCGGAAGGCGGCGGGAAAGGACGTGAAAGTTTTGAATTTATTCGCTTACACGGGCGGCGCGAGCGTGGCTTGCGCGAAGGCGGGGGCGAACGTGACCCACGTGGACGCGGCGAAAGGCATGGTGGAACGCGCGGGCGAAAACGTGCGGCTTTCCGGCATGGAAACGGGCGTGAGATATATCGTGGACGACTGTTTTAAATTCGTGCAGCGCGAGCTTCGGCGCGGGAATAAGTACGACGCGGTGATTATGGATCCGCCTTCGTACGGGCGCGGGCCGAACGGGGAAATGTGGAAAATCGAAACGGATTTATACGATTTCGTAGAGCTTTGCGCGAAGCTGTTATCGGACGAGCCGTTGTTTTTCCTGATCAATTCTTACACCACGGGGTTGCAGCCGATGGTGCTTGACAACATTCTGAAACTGACGCTTGGCGAATCGCTCGGGAAAGAGAAATTTTTATCGGGCAGGACGGAAGCGTACGAAGTGGGTATCGCCACGGAAGAGGGCATTTCTCTGCCGTGCGGCGCGGGAGGTATTTACGTATATGACGGAAGATAAAATCGGCTCGGGGATCGGCGCGGAAATCGGCTTAAACGGCGCGGAAAACGGTGCGGAAGTCGCGGGCGTTCCGGCGGATAAAAGCGCGGAAGCCGCGGGCGAGAACAGGGCGGCGGAAGCGGAAAAAATCGCGCTGGAAAAGGGCTTGCATATTTTATACGAAGATAATCAGATCATCGTGGCGTTGAAGCCGCAGATGATGGGGTGCTGCCCGGACGAGAGCAAGGACGAAAACCTTTTCGACAAGCTGAAAGAGTATATCAAAGAGGCGTACCATAAGAGCGGGAACGTGTATCTGGGACTTATCCATCGCCTGGATCGGCCTACGGGGGGCGTGATGGTGTTCGCGAAGACTTCGAAGGCGGCTTCGCGGCTTTCGGAAGGGTTGCAAAAGGGGGATTTCGAGAAGAAATACCTTGCCGTGCTTGTTGGCGAAGCGGAAGGCGAGCGGGGAACGCTTGTGAATTATCTGAGAAAGAACACCGTGAACAACATGGTGTATATCTGCACTCCTTCGGAAGAGGGGGCGAAGTACGCGGAACTCGATTATAAAGTGCTGGGCGTGAAAAACAAGCTGACGCTTGCGGAAATTCGGCTGCATACGGGCAGAACGCATCAGATCCGCGTGCAGACGGCGGGAATTTCTCACCCCGTGTACGGCGATATGCGCTACGGCGGCGCGTCGGCGAAGAAGGGAAAGCTTGCGCTTTTTGCCTACTCGCTTTCGTTTACGCACCCCGTGACGAAAGAACGGCTGAAATTCGTGGCGTTGCCGCCCGACGAAATGCCGTGGAAAACGTTCGACGTGGAAACGCTCGCGGGCGTGAAGACGAAAAACGACTGAAAAATTTTACGGCGCGGCGGTGTTTTCGGGCGGCGCGGGCAGACGTTCGGCGCGTTTGGAATTTGCTTCTGACCGGCTTAGAATTTGCTTTGCGCCTGCTTTGGATTTGCTTTTGATTTGCTTTGAACGCGTTTTCGGACAAAAAAAGATGAAAAAAACGCGAAATCGCTTAGAAAAAACGCGTTTTTCGCCGAATGTGATTGACAAAACGCGCGCAAGGGTGTAAAATAGTGTAGAAGGCTTGGAATATAGTCTTTTTAAGCCGTCTTCGGTTTTTTAGCGCGAAAGGAATTTTCGGGCGGCGGATCGGGCGGCGGATAAAAATTTTTTGCGAC
>CALARO010000341.1 GCA_937888935.1 uncultured Clostridia bacterium | reverse complement strand
TTCGGGGCAAACGGCGGGATCTTCTTTGGCGCAGATGGTTTTGCCGCAATCTTCGCAGTACCACACGGGAATGCGATGCCCCCACCAGAGCTGACGGGAAATGCACCAGTCGCGCACGTTTTCCATCCAGTTGTAGTAAATTTTCGAGAAACGCTCGGGAACGAAGCGAACGCGGTTTTTCATCACCGCCGCGATCGCGGGTTTTGCGAGCGGCGTCATTTTCACAAACCATTGTTTGGAAACGATCGGCTCTACGATATTGTGGCAGCGGTAGCAATGCCCCACGTTATGCACGTGCGGCTGAATGGATACGAGATAGCCGCCGGCTTTTAAATCTTCCACCACGCGCTTTCTCGCTTCGTACCTGTCAAGTCTGTTGTATTTTTCGCCGGCTTTTTCGTTCATCGTGCCGTCGTCGTTCATCACGCGGATGACTTCGAGATTGTGGCGTTTGCCCACTTCGAAATCGTTGGGATCGTGCGCGGGCGTGATTTTCACGCAACCCGTGCCGAATTCGGGATCGACGTATTCATCGGCAACCACGGGGATTTCGCGGTTTGTAAGCGGCAATTTCAGGGTTTTGCCCACGAGATCCGCATAGCGCGTATCGGACGGATGCACCGCCACCGCCGTATCGCCGAACATCGTTTCGGGGCGGGTGGTGGCTACGATCACGTCTTTTCCGCCGTCCGCCGAAGGATAGCGGATCTGCCAGAACGAGCCGGGTTCTTCCGCGTATTCCACTTCCGCGTCGGAAAGCGCGGTTTTACAGCAAGGACACCAGTTGATAATTCTGTCGCCCTGATAAATCAGCCCTTTTTCGTAGAGATTGACGAACACTTCGCGCACGGCTTTCGAGCATTTTTCGTCCATGGTGAACGCCTGCCGCGACCAATCGCACGAAGTACCCATTTTGCGCTGCTGCTGCATGATGCGGTTTCCGTATTTTTCTTTCCACGCCCACGCGCGCTTTAAAAAGCCTTCGCGGCCTACGTCCGCTTTCGTAAGTCCTTCTTCCTTTTTCATCTGCTCTACGATTTTCACTTCCGTGGCGATCGAAGCGTGATCGCAGCCGGGAAGCCACAGCGCGGCATAGCCTTGCATGCGCTTGAAACGAATGAGCGTATCCTGCATGGTGGCGTCCATCGCATGCCCCATGTGCAGTTGCCCCGTGATATTGGGCGGCGGCATCATAATGGTGAAAGGGACTTTGTTTTCGTCGATTTCCGCGCGGAAAAGTCCCGATTTTTCCCATTCCCCGTAAATTCTGTCCTCAAAATCTTTCGGATTGTACGTCTTTTGCATGTCCATAGCCGCTAACTCCTCCCCGTGGGCGTTTTTTTGCTTGATATTACCTTTATATTCCGCCGTTTTTTCCGGCGCGCGCATAAAAACGCGATATAGTGCAGTTTAATTATTATAACCTTTTTTTTCGGCGATGTCAATAATTCTTGCCGCTTCATATAATATATTATTCCAAAAATTTTTATCCGGGAGTACATTTTTATCGTGAAAAAACTATTTATCGCATTTTTATCGCTACTCTTTTCTACGCTGCCGCTTTCCGCGTGCAAGAAAAACGACGACGGAACGACTACCGTGAAAATCAGCGAAGTTACCCATTCCGTTTTCTACGCGCCCCTTTATCTCGCCGACGCGCTCGGCTACTTTGGCGAAGAAAATATCAAAATCGAGCTTTCGAACGGCGGCGGCGCGGATAACGTGATGTCCGCCGTGCTTTCGGGCGGCGCGGACGTAGGCTTCTGCGGTCCGGAAGCCGCGCTGTACGTGCTTGTGGGCGGTTCGACGGACGCGCCGAAAGTTTTCGGGCAGCTGACGAAGCGCGACGGCTCGTTTCTCGTATCGCGGAAAGCCGAGCCTGATTTCAAGTGGGCGGATCTTCGCGGCAAGGAAATTCTTGCGGGCAGAAAAGGCGGCGTGCCGGCGATGACTTTCGAATACGTGCTGAAAAACGCCGGCTTGAACCCCGCGGACAATGCGGACGTAACTTTGAATTACGACGTGGCTTTCAATCTGATGACGGGCGCGTTCGAAGCCGGCACGGCGGATTACTGCACGATGTTCGAGCCGACGGCTTCGGAATATCAGGCGGCGGGCAAAGGCTATATCGTGGCTTCCGTGGGCGAAGCTTCGGGCGAAGTGCCGTACACCTGTTTCTGCGCGAAAAATTCGTGGCTGGAAAAGAACGAAACCACGGCGAAAGGCTTGCTTCGCGCCGTGACGAAAGCCGTGAAATACGCGCTGGAAACGGACGACAAACGCCTGGGCGAGCTTTTGAAACCCTATTTCGACGGCACGAGCGAAACCGCGCTTGCAGCTTCGGTGAAGAGCTATAAAAAGATCGACGCATGGGTGAAAAATCCTGCGATGACGGAAGATTCTTTAAACCGCTTGCAGGATATTATTTCGGGCGCGGGCGAGCTTTCGCGGCGGGTGACGCTTGGCGAGCTTACGAAAAACGAGCTTGCAAACGCCGTTTACAAAGAGATTTTCGGGGCGTAAAA
>CALARO010000340.1 GCA_937888935.1 uncultured Clostridia bacterium | reverse complement strand
GACTGCACCCATTTCGAGTACATGCTGCCGATGATCGTTTCCGAAGTGGGGCGGATCACAAGCGGCTCGGCAAGTTTTTCGCCGCCGCCCACCGTCACCACGGCAACTTCGGGCGCAAATCCTTCCACATGCTCGGCTTCTTTCGTGAAAAAGCTCATAGGAATCAAAAGCGGAAAATAAGCGTTTTCCACGCCCTGCGCCTTAAAACGCTTGTCCATTTCGCGCTGAATGTTTTCCCAGATCGCATAGGCGTAGGGGCGAATCACCATCGTGCCTTTCACAGGACCGTAATCCACCATTTTCGTCTTTAACACCACGTCGGTGTACCATTGCGGAAAGTCTTTTTCGATGTCGGCAATCTGACCGACAAACTGCGAATCTTTACCCATAGATAAAACCTCTTCAATCTTGTTTTTCCGTCGAATATTTTTCAATCGAATATTGATATTATACACTATCCGCGCGCATTTTTCAACCGTTTTTGCATAGCCGCGCAAAAATAACCGCAAACTTCGCGCAATAAAACTTCTCTCACCCCGCAATCATGCCGAACGCGCCGAGTGCTGCCGAAATTTCCCCGTCCGGCGCATAACTTCCCGCCACGCTCTTGCAGCCGTCCGCCGCGGTAATTCCCTTGTCGTGAATACACTTCCCGCTCAACGGCCAATAAATTTTCGCGCTCGTCAGCTTAATCGCCTCGCTTCGCCACACAAACCGCGAAACCGTCGTCTGCATAATCCCCTTGCCGTAGGTTTTCGCCGTGCCGTCCGCGCCCGCCGTCAGGCACACGTTTTCATTCGCCGCCGCGCCGTAATCGAGAATTGCCCCCATCAGACATTCCGACGCGGAAGCCGTCCCCTCGTCCGCCAGCACGTACACCTTGCCGTTTTCGCCGAAATATTCCGCGTACAGATTTTTTTTCGCCTTAAACACGTACGATTCCCCGTCGCGATACTTCGCCACCGCAACCGCAGGCTTCTTGTCCGCGGCGTTTTTGCAGAAATACGAAGCGATCGAACGCAGAATTTCCATATCCCCGCCGCCGTTGCCGCGCAGATCGAGTACAAGCCGCGTTTTTCCGTCCGATTTAAACCGATTCATCGCCCCGTCGAATTCCGCCGCCGCGTTACCGTTAAACTGCGTCAAACGGATATACGCCGTGTCTTCGGGCAACGCCGCAAGCGCATACGCCCCGTCGCCGTCCGCGCGTTTCTTTTCCGTTTCCCGCGCTTCGCTTCCCGAATACGCGTAAGCCGACGTTTTCGATCGGTACGTCACGTAATTTTCGGTGAACGTCGCCTTGTGCAACGGCACAAGCCGCGCGTCGCCCGCCCCGTAGGGATACCGCGTTTCTTCCACGTAAAACTCTTCGCCCGCCGCGTATTTCGCCGTAAATTCCGTAAACGCCGTCAGCGAAGTGCAGCGCGTCATCGAATTTTCGTCCGCGCCGTAGGCAGTAATCCGGCTGCCGTCCGCTATTCCCGCCGCTTCCGCAGGCGAGCCGCCCGCCGTGCGCGAAATCGTCACGCCGTCTGCGCTGTCCGCCGTCGCGGAAACGAAATACAATCCGAGACCGCTGTACTCGCCCGCAGATTTTTTCACCGCCGCGGCGTTTTCGTCCGCCGTAAGATACGCGGAATACCGATCGAGCAGCGAATTTACGCCGAGAAACACGGCATTGTAAAATTCTTCGTCCGAAATTTCGTACAAATAATCTTTCTGAATACGTTCTTTCGCCCAGAGCAAAGAATTGATCTCTTTGGGCAGCGTGGCTTTGTGCGTAAAAAAGCCGCCGAAAAACGCGCAGAATAAAGCGAGTACGCACGAAACCGCCCGCACCGCTTTCTTTTTGAAAAACGCTTTGAATTTTCCGCCTTTCCTTTTCGGCTGCGCCCCTTCCGCCGAAGGTGTATCGCCGTCTTTCCGTTCTTCGCTTTCCGCCTGTTCTTCGCCGTCCGTCCGCGCGTTGTCTTTGATTTCGTCGTTGTTATTATCTTCCATGAACGCCCCCTTTGGCTCGCATTTCGCGCCGTTTTATTTATGTAAATAATTTTGTGCCAACTTCCCCTTGTACCATTCTGCCTGCCGCAAAAACCGGCAAAATGTCAGGCTTTCCTTACGTCAAGCCTTCCCCTTGTCTCATTTTCTCTTGAAAAAAATTCGGCAAAAATGAAAATCTCTTCCTTCGTCAAGCCTTCCCCCCGGGGGGGAAGGTGCTGAGCGTAAGCGAAGCGGATGAGAGGCGTAACACATTTTTGATTGAAATTTTCGGAAAAAAATTTCAAAAAATCAAGAAACGCGAACACCCCGAAAGTTGTATCAACCGCTTTGCCCGTCGCAACAAAACACTCGCGCCGCGCATTTCGCGCCGTTCCCCGAAAATCCGACGTTTTTCGTCCGCATTTTCCGAAATTATTTTTTCGCTAACTTATATATTATAATAAGTATGCGAAACGTCACCGCGTCGGGGAACAGCCTGATATTCAGCCCCGTGGCTTTTTCAATCTTGTCCAGGCGGTATAAAAGCGTGTTTCTGTGCATATATAAAGCGCGGGAAGTTTCGCTTACGTTCAGCGAAGTGCTTAAAAATTTTTCCGCCGTGAGCAGCATTTCCTCGTCGTCGAACACTTCGCGGATCTGTTCTTCCGTCACGTCGCCCAAAAATTCGTCCAGCCGCGATTTCGGCACTTCTTCCAGAAGTTTCACCAGCATATATTCTTTATAAGAATGTACGCCCTCGCCGCCGGAAAACACTTCCGCGTATCTCAGCGCCGTCACCGCGCGCGAATACGAAAGCTGCAAATCGTGAAATCCCCCCGAAACCGATCCCGCGCCGATACACACCCGCGCGCCCAGCTCTTCGGCGAGAAATCCCGCAAGAAACCCCGCGTATTCCGCCGGCGAAGAGTATTCTTCCGTAGGCTCGGCGGCTTTCACGAAAGCGAAATTTTTGTCGTCGAATTTCACGGCGCAATCTTCTTTCCTGTCCGCGTACTGTTGCAGAAGCGTTTCCGCGTCGGCATACGCCTTTTCGAAACGGATGGCAAGCACGAAGCACGGCACTTCTTTCACGCCGAATTTCACCGCGTATTTATAAGCGTCCGTCTGCGTGTATTCGCCGAGCAGCATCTTTTTCAGATAATCGCTCTGCGTCACGGCGTTTCTCTCGCCGAACGCGGCAAGATAGGCGGGCAGAAGCGCGGCGTAATTCTTTTCGGCTTTCGTTGCGCCGTCAAGCACCCCCGTGTACGCTTTCCCCGCGAAAGTAAAGCGGAAATACGTATGTTTTCCGTCCGACTTCGCGCCCGAAGAATACGTTTCCGTTTTTTCCGCAGCCGTTTCTTCGCGGCAGCCGAGCCGCACCCCCAATTTTTCCGATACGTCGGCTACGAGTTTTTCAAGTTCTTTCATTTCGGCGTTTTCTCCTTCTTTGGCGCAAACGGGCAAAACCGCCCGCGCCGCGCCTCCGGAAATTTTATTTTTCTGCGTATGCGCTATAAATCATTATACAACTTTTTTGAAAAAATTTCAAGGATTTTCACCCCCGTTTTTTCTTTCGCCGCACCTTTTATCCGATTTTCTTTCCGTTTCCCCCGCCGCAAGCGGGCGCAACGTAAAAAAGTACAAAAAAAAAGTTAAAATTTTCTCGTTTTTTTCAGCTCTTTGCATTGACAAAGAAAAAGAAATATGATATAATTAATTAGAAAGCGGAAAAGGATTGCCGAACGGCCGATTTTTGAACGCCATTCGATTCCGGATTGCTTTTTCTAACTGCGTTATAGATGAAATTTTTTTAGGAGACTTTTTTATTATGAGTAAAAATTACCCCGAAAAAGAAGTGAACGTAAACGACTTGAGCAGCGAAGAGCTTAACGCGCTCGCGGCAGACGAAACGGAAGCCGCGCCCAAGCGGATTTTCAGCCGTATTCTCGCGGTGCTTCTCGCGCTCGCGCCCATCGCGATTGTGTGCTTCCTGCCCGTTACGCTGCTTCTGAAAATCCAGGCGTCCGGCGAAAGCGGATTGCTTTTCACCAACAAAACCACGCTTCTGAAAGTATTCATGAATATTTTCAAGAAAGACGGACTTCTCGAGCTTTACAAAGCGATCGGCGTGATCAAGGTTGCCGGCGAAGAAATCAATCTTTCGCAATACGCCCCTTCCGCGATTTCCAAATTTCAGGGCGTGAAATTCATTCCCTACCTGAATGACTTCGATCGTCATACGCAGCTTTACAGTATGTTTCTCTATGTGATTCCCGTAGTGTTCGTTCTGAATCTGATTTTCATGATCGTAGGCGTTTGCTCGGGTAAAAAAGCGCCCGCCATGGTTCGTACGATCGCGTACATGAATCTGATCGCGTTCGGCGGCTATGCGCTTCTCACGCTTTGGCTTTCTTCGATGTACAACTTCGAAGTAACCGAAGCAGGAAACATTCAGAATAAACTTCTCTTCGATTACACGGTACTCGGCATCGCCGGCGGTTCGCTGCTTTTCTACATAATCTATTCGTTCGTGAAGAACAAGGGAAAAGCCACCGTTCCGTTTATCCTGTTCCTTCTTACGGCGGGATTTGTCGGCGTGTATGCGTTCGCCTACCTGCACTACAATAAAAACGGTTCTATGGTCGGAAATCTTACCGCATTGATGAACGATACTTCTAAATTCTTCATCAAAAATCATTCTTGGGGCGGCTTCTATAAATATGCGATCCGTGGCGCAATCGCGCTTATCGTGCTTGCGTTCTTCTTCTCCACCGCTCGCCTTGCGATGAAGAAAGGCTACGGATTCGATATCTTCCGTTACGTTTTAAATGTGATTATGGCAGGCTTAATCGTTACGGTATGCTTTATCGACTTTAAATTCACCAAAGGCGTAAACGAAAAAGATTTGCTCGGCGATGCGAAATGGCTTGCCGTAGCGGCGGCGGGCATTGCGCTCGTGCAAATGATCGTTTGCATCGTTACGAAAGCTGCGCTGAAAAATAAGGAAGAGCAGCTTGAATACGAAAAAGAAGAAGCGGCAGAAGCAGCCGCCGCTCCCGTCGAGAAAACTCCCGCGCCTGCACCCGCTCCCGCTCCTGCTGCGCCCGTATATGCAAACGGCTACGCCGCGCCCGTTGCACCTATCGCGCCCGTGCCTGTGTACGTTCCCGTTTATACGCCCGCGCCTGCCCCCGCGCCCGCGCCTGTTGCTGCGCCTGCCCCTTCTCCCGCACCCGTTGCCGCACCTGCGCCTGCGCCCGCGGAAGAGGAAGAACAGCTTGTGATTCCCAACTTCTCTTCGTTTAAGGAAGATGAAGAAGAAGCAGAAGAAACGCCCGTGGTTGCGCCTGCACCCGTTGCAGCTCCTGCCGCAGCACCCGCGCCCGCACCCGTTGCGCCCGCTTCCAACAGCTACTACGCAACGCAGACGTTCGATCCGTTTATCGCTTCTTTGAGCGACAAAGAAAGAGAGCAGTTCACGAATTTGTTCGTACTGAAATACAACGGCGCGATGGGCAACCTTCCCGACTACGTTGTAGGCGGAAACAACGACGACTTCTTCCGCAAGGTATTCATTTATCTCGGTCAGTACAGAGATCGTATTCCCAACGGCTTGCTTGCGAAGATATATAAGTTCGCCGTAAGAAAGTAAGGTTTTCGAAAAAATTCAATTTGTTAAGCGCGTTTGTAATTTTGCAAACGCGCTTCTCATTTAAAAAAAATCTCTTTCAAAAATCGCAAAAAGTCTATGAAAAACAGGGGGTTTTCTTCTGAAATCCCCTGTTTTTCTGCTGAATTTAATGCTTTTTCTCTTGTCTTTGCCCTATTTTTAAGCCGAAAACGCCTGAAAAACGCCCTTTTTTCGGCTTAATCTGCCTCAAAAACGCGCTTTATCAAGGCAATTTCGGGTAGTTTTTTGCTCTTATAAAAGGAATCGGGAATAAATTCGGGGTCAATCAGATGAAACCGTTTTTCGATTTCCGCTTCCACGATTTTCGCAAGCGGCGCAAGTTTTTCATCGAACATCACATAGTGGCGGCGTTCTTCTATGTCAAACCAAATACGCCCGCGCGGGAAATCAGCGAACGTGAATTCGGCGTACCGACCGTCCGCAGCGGTTTTCGAAAGCTCTTCCCACGCTTTTTTGTGGCTGAGTTTATAATTCAACCCGTCTTCGTCCTTGGTGATTTTTTCGGCGGTGCGCTTATTGCCGCACTTCGTGAACGTGCCTTTATCGTAGATCAGATCGGCGTTTTCGCCTTTGAAACACACCCAGAAAACGCCCGTTTCGATTTGTAACGTTTTCTCTTCCTTTTTTTCCATACTCTTTCGTACCTCTTTCAATCTTTGATTTTCACCGTGACGGTGAGCGTGCCGTTTTTCGAAACCGCGCAGGTTTCGCTCAGCTCGTTTACAAGATACAAGCCCCTGCCGTTTTCAGACATTACGTCGACACATTTACACTCTTTCGGCGGCGCATACGGCGGCAGCGAAGTGATTTTCAGCTCGCACAAACTTCCTTTCACCTGCCATTCCACTTTTGCCGCGCCGCTCGACGAGTGCCGCATCGCGTTGGTTACGATTTCGCTGACGGCGAGTTTCGATTTGAAAATTCCTTCGTCGCTCGCGCCGTTTTCCGTTAAATACGCGGCAAGTTCTTTCAGCGCGCTATGCAATTCTTCGAACGTTTCGATATTCGTAAGCATTGCGCACCCCTTATGCTTCCTTTAAGCCTTCGCGCAGCTTTGCAAGCACTTTTCTTTCCAACCGCGAAACGAACATCTGCGATACGCCGAGACGTTTTGCCGTTTCGCTTTGCGAAAGTCCTTCGAAAAACCGGCAATTCACAAGCTGCTTTTCGGTATCGCCGAGCGATTTCATCGCGCTTTTCAAGGCTTCGCGATTTTCGAAATGCTCGTATGTGGAATCGTTATCGGGCAGCACGGCGTACAGCGAATTTTCGTTTTCGTCGTCGCCTTTCGCCATTGTGGAATCGAGCGACACGGCGTTGCCCACTTCGAGCGCGCGCACCACGTCTTCTTCCGATATGCCGAGCGCGGCGGCAATCTCTTTCACCGCAGGCTTTTTGCCCGTTTTGCCTTCGTAATCGGCGCAATAGGCGCGCACTTTGGCATGAATTTCGCTCAGCCGCCGCGGCAACTTCACCATGCGCGCTTTATCGCGGAAATAATTCTTGATTTCGCTCGTGATCGTGGGGGTGATGAACGTGCTGAATTGCATATTCAGATCGGGATTAAACCGATCGA
>CALARO010000339.1 GCA_937888935.1 uncultured Clostridia bacterium | reverse complement strand
GTGGACGAAACGGAAATTCTCACGGCAACGATAACGCCCGCAAACGCCACCGACACAAGCGTTTTGTGGGAAAGCTCGAACGCGACGATCGCCACGGTGACGGGCGGCAAAATCACCGCGCTGCGCGTAGGCTCGGCAACGATTACGGCTACCGCGAACGACGGCGGGCAAATCGCAAGTTGCGAAGTGTACGTAACGCCGATTTCCGTGGAAAGCGTGAGCCTGAATTATACGCAGCTTTCGATGCTGTACGGCGAAAGCAAAACGCTTACCGCTTCTGTAGTGCCGCATAACGCCACGGAAACGGGCGTGATCTGGCAAAGCTCGAACGCTTCTGTGGTTGCCGTGGAAAACGGGAAACTGACGGCGACGGGGTACGGCTCGGCGGTGATTACCGTAACCACCGTGGACGGCGGCAAAACCGCGACTTGCGCCGTGGAAGTGATAGACGATACGATTACTTTCAAAACCTTGCAGGTGGCGGCGGACGGCGAAACCGTTTACGGCAAAGTAAGCAACGCCACAGAAACGTTTTCGTTTTTAAAAGAGATTGAAGAACACGGCAACGCAAAGTATCAGGTATATGAAGATCGCGGCTGCAAAACGAAGATTGTAAGCAAAACGATTGATTTGTATCCCGGCGATAACACCGTGTACGTATTGCAAACCGTAGGCGAAAAAATAAAATTGTACACCGTAACGGTGCGCCGCCGCCCTATTTACAACGTTTCGTTTGATACGGACGGCGGCACGGCGGTGCAATCGCAACAGGTGGAAGAAAGTTATTATGCAACTTCCCCTGCCGCGCCGAGTAAAATTGGCTACACGTTTGTGTGCTGGAATTACGATTTTTCGCAAGCGATTACGAAAAGGACGGAAATCACGGCGCTATGGAAAATCAATCAGTATTCGCTTACTCTTGTGTTTGGCGGCATTCGGGAAAATGAAATTATTACACAAGATTATAATTCAAGGCTTGAAATACAAAACCCTAAACGCGCGGGATATGATTTTAGCGGTTGGGATAAATCTATTCCCGCAACAATGCCCGCCGAAAATATAACGAGAACGGCACAATGGAGCGATGCGATTTTTATACTTTCCGAAAACGGTGATACAATCAAGGGCTTGACGGACTACGGAAAAAATAAATATACAGAGATTATTGTTATACCAGCCGAAATTGACGGCGTAAAAATAACATCTATCGGATATCGGGCGTTCTATGAATGTAGAAGTCTTACAAGCGTAACGATTGGGAATAGCGTAACATCTATTGACGATGAGGCGTTCTGTTATTGCAGCGGACTTACAAGCGTTACGATACCGGATAGCGTAACTTCTATCGGCTATCGGGCGTTCAGCGCTTGCAGCGGACTTAAAAGCATAACGATAGGAAATGGCGTAACTTCTATCGGCGAGCAGGCGTTTGGCTGGTGCAGCGGACTGACAAGCGTTACGATACCGGATAGCGTAACTTCTATCGGCAAGTTTGCGTTTGGCTGGTGCAGCGGACTTACAAGTGTAATAATAGGAAGCGGTGTAACTTCTATCGGCAATGAAGCGTTCAGCGGTTGCAGCGGACTTAAAAGCATAACGATACCAGATAGCGTGACTTCTATCGGATATCGGGCGTTCTATGAATGTAGAAGTCTTACAAG
>CALARO010000338.1 GCA_937888935.1 uncultured Clostridia bacterium | reverse complement strand
TTTGTCGTTTTCCGTGCGCCCTTGCTCATTTACGAATAGTAAACTCGCGGCGGGCGTACTCAAACTTCTTGTCTTGCTCGTTTCTTGCGCGCGCGGGGGGTGGCGGGATAAACTTCGCAATACTTTGTCGTTTTCCGTGCGCCCTTGCTCATTTACGAATAGTAAACTCGCGGCGGGCAAATTTACGTATATTTTTTCCGATATTCCGAAGGCGAAAGGCGGAAGCGTTTTAAAAACGCCTTGTAAAAAAGCATATAGCTTTCGTACCCCGAATTTTCCGCAATCGCGGCAAGCGGCAGATCGGTGGCGCGAAGCGATTGTTCGGCTTGCATCAGGCGATATTCGGTGTGATAGGCATACGGCGTTGTTCCGTATGCTTTTTTAAAAGCTTCGATCAGGCGGTTTTTGCTGCGGTAAAACGTTTTGCAAAGCTCGTCGAGCAGAAGCTTTTTTTGATAATTTTCAATAATGTACCGCCTGATTTTTTCCGCCGCGTTCACGGGCGGCAAATTCAGCTCGCTTAAAATTTCGTAAAATACGCCCGCATACGCCGTTTGCGAAGCGTGAAAGCCGAGCAAAGTCAATTTTTCGATATACGGCTTGATTTTATTCGCCGAAAACGTGCCGTAAAGCGGTAGTTTTTCGCTTACATACGCGTTGGCGTTTGCGTTTTCGTCGGCGGGTTCGCTTTCGGCGGAGCGGGTGAAAATTGCAGAATTTTCCGTTTCGTCGGGCAAAAATTCCCGCGCGGTTTTGTATCTCGCCCCCGTAAAATGAATGTAAAAATACTCGGGCGTATCGCTTTGCATACAGCCCGTCTGCCGCAGCCCTTCGCGCTGAATATAGTATTCCCCCGCGCGCAGTTCGCGTTTTTCGCCGTTTTCTTCAAATCGTAAAACGCCGCCGAGCATTAAAATCAGCACGGCGTAGCTTGCGGTGCGCGTTACGTGGCGTTCGCCTTCGCCGAATTTCCGCATGGCGGAACAGCAATACTGCGGCGGCGCGTTTAAATCGAGATAATATTTTTCTTCGTTTTGCATGGCTTTTTCCCCCTGAAACGCTTGGATTTTTCAAAATAAGTATACAGCATTTTTTAAAAAAGTGCAAGCAAATTAAAAGAAAAACGGTGATATTTGCATACTTTTCGGTGACGGGGGATATTGTCAGATTTAAAAAAATGCGCTATAATGAATACGCAAATTGCGGCGGGCGCGACGAAAAAAAGAAAAAAGCGAGGAAAAAATATGTTTTCGTATTCGTTGAAACAATCGAAAATCACCGAAGGGTTCTGGAAAAAACGCATGGAAATCAATGCGGAAGTAACGATGAAAAGCGTTGCTGAGCAGTTTCAAAGCCGTTTTGCGGCTCTGGAATGTAAGAAAAACGAAGAGATGAAAAACGAGTGGCTTGCGCCGTGGGATTCCGACGTGGCGAAGTGGCTGGAAGCGGCGGCTTACGTGCTGGCGGAAACAGACGACGGGTTTATCCGCGAACGCTACGAAACCGCGGTGAAAAATATCGTGAAAAATCAGATGCCGTGCGGGTATTTCAATTCGTTCTTTCAAACGTACCGCCCCGAGCATATTTTTTCCGATCGGGGCGATCACGAGCTGTATTGCGCGGGGCATATTTTCGAAGCGGCTGCGGCGGCGTATGAAAATCTCGGCGACGATCGCCTTTTAAAAGTTTCGGAAAAGTATGCG
>CALARO010000337.1 GCA_937888935.1 uncultured Clostridia bacterium | reverse complement strand
TATTTCGAAGGCGAGCAGGAAGAGAATTATAAACTGCTGCGCGCCGTGAAAAACCGCTTCGGCTCGGCGCAGGAAGTCGGCGTTTTCGAAATGACGGAAAAAGGCTTGAAAAGCGTGCTTTCGCCGTCCGATCTGTTCTTGTCGGATACGCGCGGCGTGGCGGCGGGCAGCGTGGTAACGCCGTCGGTGAGCGGCAACAGGTGCATGAGCGTGGAATTGCAAACGCTGATTTCGCGCACCGCATACGGCTTGCCGCGCAGAATGTCGCTCGGTATTGATTATAATAAACTCGTGGTGCTGATCGCGGTTTTGGAAAAGCGTTGCGGCGTGCCGTTTTACCAGTCGGACGTATACATCAACGCGATGGGCGGCATACGTTTAAGCGAGCCGAGCGTAGATTTGGCGGTGTGCGCCGCACTTGCGAGCGCGGCGGCGGATACGCCGATTGATAAATACACGGCGGTATTCGGCGAAGTGGGACTTACGGGCGAAGTGCGCTCGGTATCGTTTGCGGAAAAGCGGGTGAACGAGTGTATTAAAACGGGGTTTAAGAAAGTGATTTTGCCGGCGAAGTGTATGACGAGCTGCCGCAAATTCGCGGATAAAATTCAGCTTACGCCGGTGAGCTACGTAAACCAGATGATCAAAGAATTATCGTTGCGCCCCGCGCCGAGCGCGAACAACTCTAAATCTTGAAAAATTTTTGCCTAACGTCAAGGCTTCCCCTTGAGGGGAAGCCTTTTTTATTGATTATTATAAATTCTTTAAGATTTCCTGCAATAAAATGTCAGCTTGAATATCGTTAATTTTATCCGTTTCTTTTCCGGCGTTATATTTCGCACCCCAATTTCCCGTATACGCTTTTGGAATCAATATAACCCGCGCATTTAACTTTTTTGCTTTCTCTTCAACGAATTTTTTTGATAGCCCCACGTCGTTTTTCTTTCTACTGCACGCCACGCACACTTCGCATTGATTTTTTTCGAACACTTCAAACGGATGAGCCAAATCTTTTGCGCTATCCCCGATAGAAGTTATCCCCACAATATGCTCGTCAATTTCAAAAATTGCCGTAAAATCCCCGTCCTGATTTTCGGGAAAATACGCCTTTCTTAAATATAATGCGCACAATTTGTGATATAACTTCGTTATCACCGTAGTTTTACCGATTCCGGCTTTACCTTGTAAAACGATTATTGTCATTGTTCCGCCTTCCTTATCGTCGGATAAATTCCGTTTTTAATATCTATATTCTCTAAATTCCAAATTGTTTCTTCAAATCCGAGCATTGAAATAAAAAGATTTTTTTCAATCAGCTCACTTCCTTTAAACGTTGCCTGCGTGCCGGAAGAAGAATAATACGTATACACTTCATTTGCGTCGGGATATAAAATAATACTTGAAGAAATCGTTCCCAAATCGTATGAACCAATCTCTGCGCCCGTATCAATACACCGAACGCTTTTTTTCGCGCCCCAATTTTGAGTAGTCCCCGTATGTATACTGTCGCAAAGCTCGTCTACGCCGCCCCAAGCCGTGGTTGTCTTAGAATGAATTTCCGATTTTTGCACAAATATATTTCCCCAATATCCGCAGTTATTGTTTATGTCATATTCCTTTTTAGAAATTATACCGTTTTCAATATCCATTTCCAACACAAAATTAGCAATCGTTATTTTTCCGTATTGTACAATGGTATGATAATTTTGTGCCGTATAACTATACTCAATCTCATACAACAACCCGGCGGCGCCACCTCTTTTATTTGCTTGTCCGTCAACATAAAAACCGGAAATTTTTATTGAAGGATAATAATCATTAGTATAACACGCATCGGAAAACCCCTCTTTCCTGATTTTTTGTGGACGTTGTGAATAAATACCTAATGCCAAAGCTTGCTTTCCGCTTTCACTTACCGTTATGTTATTCAAAGTAACTATTTCTTCTTTTTGCGATTCAGTACGCCGCGCAACAAGACCCACCAATACAGACTGCATAGTATTATTAAAAGAATTTTTTATTGCGATATTTTCAATACAGATATTTCCGCCGTTTGTTATTCCCGCAAGACCGCTCGCGTATTCTTCGTTACAACTTATGTTTTCCAAAAACAAATTGCAAATTTTACTATCTGTTTTTACTTCTCTGAATAATCCCGAATAAGCACTAAAAGTTGCGCCCGTACTCAGAACAAAATTTTTCAGCGTATGTCCGCCGCCGTCGAATGTTCCGGAAAGCGAATTGATATAATTTACGCCCAAACCTTTAAAATCAAGATCGTTAGTGATGATATAGTCGCCCGTTAAATCTTTCCCCGCCAAGTCCATAAATTGATAAATCGTGCCGATTTCGGTATAATACGCCGCCGTCAGCGTAACGGTAGAATCCCAAAGGCATTTTTTAAAACTTTTTCCGTCGGCATCCGTAACTTTTTCATCGCCGTAATACCACCCTTGAAAAATTTTACCTTCCA
>CALARO010000336.1 GCA_937888935.1 uncultured Clostridia bacterium | reverse complement strand
CAATCCATCGAGGGTCAGCTTCACGTCTGCAACGAGTATGCAAAAAATAACGATAAACGTGAACGTTTGCCAACAACTTGTAGGGCACGCAACCGCGGATATGACGATAAACGTATATACGCACGTAATGGACGATTTCAAAAGAAAAGAAGCGGCGAAATTTTCGCTTTTCCCTACGTTCTGAGTGGCAGAAAGATACACGTATAAAAAATCGTGTGTAGGGAAAAACGGGCAAAAACGGCAAAAAATAAAAGGGCTTCAAAATGGCTGAAACCCTTTAAAACGCTGGCGCAGAGAAGAGGATTTGAACCTCCGGTAAGCGATTAACCTACACACGATTTCCAATCGTGCTCCTTAAACCACTCGGACATCTCTGCATTTCTTTGCTCTGTACGGCTTTTCTCGCTCGATACAGCTCTATTATATTACTTGATTTTTAGCGAAAAAGCAAGCGTTTTTGCCCCTTTTTTGCGAAATTTTTGCGGAAATTTTTTGCGAAAAACCCGTTTTTACCCCCGAATTCCTTAGAAATTTGCTCGTTTTCAGAAGAAAAACCCCCGTTTTTAACAGAAAAACTTCCGTTTTCAGAAGAAAAACTCTCGTTTTTTAAAGTAGTATTTTACAAATTTTTATAGCAGTCGCACGCTTTACCATTTGACAAAAATCCCGTGTCCGAACATTTTTCGCACGAAAATTTCGGGGCGAGATCCGCTTCCGTAAGTCCGATTTTCGAAAGCAGAATTTTTCGCGTTTCCAGAAGCTTTTTCTTTTCCGATTGAAGGGACGGCAGCGCGGCGGCGTTGAATACTTCCGCTTTCGCAAGATCAATTTCCATCTTCGAAAGATTTTTTTCGTTTTCCGCGAAGCCTTCGAGCTTTTCGGCGGCGGCGCGATTTTTTTCCGCTGCCGAGATCGCTTTTTCGCGCAGGGCGGCGTAGTACTTTTCTCTTTTCGTGCGGGCGTCAGCCGCGAGTACGGAAGGGGATACGAAACGATTGCCCGCCGCCCCGATTGAAGAAGCCGACGTATTCGCGCCCGGAACGGCTGCGGCGGCAAGCTCTTTTTCCGCCGCTTCCACCGTGAAAATATTTTCGCGCTTCCACTCGGAAAGAATTTTATTCATGTACGGCACGGGGGAAGCCGAAACCGAGGCGCGTTTCGCGGCTTCCGAAATCATCTCGTCGGAAAAGCTCCAGCCTTTCCACGTTTCGAGCATGGCGAGATTGGCGGCGGACTTTTTTAAATTTCCGCACACGGCGCGCAGCTTTTCGAAAAGTTTTAAATCGTCGTTTTTCGATTTTAAAAATTCGCGCACGCTTTCCGCGCCCACGATCCCTTTCGAAAACAGCTGTTCCACGAGCGAATCGAGCGCGGAAAAATCCGTGAGATTGCATTTGAAGCAATACCCCGCGAGATCGCAAAGACTCTCTTCTTCAAAGCCGTAGTTGAACCACTTTTCCGCGTACTCATCCACATACGCCGCCGGATTTTCCACTTTCGCGCCGAGTTTCCGCGCGATTTTATACACCGCCGCCGCGTAGGCTTCGCGTTCCGTAAGGTAGGCGTCGATTTCTCTTTCTTCCGTCTTTCCGCGCGCGGCTAGCTCGGAAAGCAGTCCGTCAAGCCCCCGCATCGTGCCTTTTTTCAGATGCTTTGCCGCCGCCCTGATCGACGCGAACGAGAATCCGTTTTCTTCCGTCTGCCTTGTGTACGCGGCGTAATCCGATTCGTCCGGCGCGCCCGGAATTTTCATCAGCGCGAACAGCGCGAGAAGCTCTTTTTCGTGCGCGTTGTAGGAAGAAAGCGCCTTTTCCACCTGCTCGTAGGTGTATAACCCTTCGCGAATGAATTTTTTGGCTTTATTGAATATGTACGCGGGCGAAACCGCTTCGCCCTGCTTGGAAATGCAATATTCCACGATGAGCAGAAACGCCTGCGGCTGCATCTCGTTTTCATCGAGAAACTGCATGTATTTCACGCTCTGCGCATAGCCTACGTCTTTGCCGACCGCGCTCATCTTGCGCAGCAGCTCTTTATTAAAATCGGCGTAGCGCGAATAGTTGATGCGCGTGGGGCGACCCGTTGCCGTGCGCACGGGCAGATACGATACCGCGAACGGCTCTTTGGAAAGAATTTCCACGAGATCGAGATTTTCCCAGAAGCAGAACGCGTCGCGGATTTTCTCTTCGGTGGTTTTTAAAACTTCCGCAAGCGAGGCGATCGAAAAATCGGAAGCGGTATTCTGACACAGCAGCAGACCGTAGAGATACACTTTCACGAAAAAACCGTCCGCTTCGGGCATGTACTTCGTGAGAAATCTGTTTTCGATCAGCGTGTAATCGTTTTCCGAATAGTCTTTTGAAAATGAGCAGAACGACATAATCTTCCTCGCCTGAATAAAATCCTGAATGTAAGTAAGAAAATTTAACGAAAATTTCCTTTTTCTTCTTTCTTCGGTTGCTTTATTTTGAAAAATGTTGTATAATGGCATATAGCGATAGTGCGCAAAACGCGCGCGCCGAAGAAAAGAGTAAGTTTATTATAGCGGTTTTTGCCGCGAAAAGCAAGGTTTTCCGCTTGCCTTTTGCAAAAA
>CALARO010000335.1 GCA_937888935.1 uncultured Clostridia bacterium | reverse complement strand
ATGGCAGATTTTCTGATAGCTTTCCGCGTCCGGCGCGTTCAGAGAAACGTTCACAAGATCAATTTTGCCCTTCAATTCGGGTACAATGTCGCGCTTGTTGATAAGGTTGCCCTGACCGTTGGTATTCAGCCGCGTTTTCAAGCCGCGCGAGTGCGCGTACCCGGCGATTTTCAGCATCTCTTCCACCTTGTAGGTAGGCTCGCCGAAACCGCAGAACACCAGCTCTTTGTAGGCGGCGAAATCCTTTTTATCAAGCTCTGCAATCACCCTTTCCGCGGACGGATCGCCGTGGCGAATCCACAGATAATTGCCGTAATAACTCGCGCGCTCGTTGCGCACGCAGAATTCGCATCCGTTCGAGCATTTGTTCGTCAGGTTGATATACACGTTGCCGCCCAGCTCGTCCACGTAGGTATTTTTGCGTTTTTCTCCGCCGCGGTTTTTGCCGTTGTTTCCGCCGCTCCCCCCGCCGTTTTTGTTTTTGTTCGCGTTGCCCGCAGGGTTCATTCCGCGATTTTTCTGCTTGTTTTTATTGCCGCCGCCCGCGTTGTTGTTGCCGCCGTTATTGCCATTATTGCCGGCGTTATTGCCGCCTGCCGCGCCGTTTTTCGCCGCCGCGTTCGCCGCGCCGCCGTTTGCGCTATTGCCTTTATTGCCGTTGTTCCCGTAAAATTTACGGTGCTTATTATTGTTATTGTCCATAAAATCTCCTTGCCGCTAAATTTTCAGCCTTTTAAAAAGCCTTGCCGCGTTTTCGCGCACGCCCGCGCAGAAATTTTCAATACTTTCGCCGCGCAACCCCGCCAACGCTTCCGCCACGCGCACAACGTTCGCGGGAGTATTCGGAAACGTTCCGCGATACGGCTCGGGCGCGAGATACGGACTGTCCGTTTCCGTCAGAATTCTGTCTCGCGGCACGGCAGCCGCCGCCCTTTTCACCTTTCCGGCGTTTTTGAAAGTCGCCACGCCGCCGAACGAAAAATACCCGCCGAGCGCGGCAAATTCCGCCGCCGCTTCCGCCGAATACGAATAGCAATGCATCAAAAACCCGTTTTTTAAAAGCTCGCGGTGCGTTCGCAGAATTTCCAAAGTGTCCGCGCACGCGTCGCGACTGTGAATCACAACCGGCAACCCCGCCTCGCGGGCGATTTTCATCTGCCGCAAAAACGCTTCGCGCTGAAACTCTTTCGGGGGATTGTCCGCAAAATGATAATCAAGCCCGATTTCGCCCACGGCAACGCACTTTTCATCGCCGAGAAGCGACTGCACCGCGCCGA
>CALARO010000334.1 GCA_937888935.1 uncultured Clostridia bacterium | reverse complement strand
GTCACGTACAATTCGCACCCTTCGGGCAGCCGCCACGAATGAAATCTGCGGCACGCGCCGTCGATCGCCATCATTTCGGCGTGCGCGCTCGCAAGCTGCTTTTTCAACCGGCGGTTGTACCCTTTCGCCACCACCTTGTTTTCGTACACGATCACCGCGCCGATCGGCACTTCGCCTTCTTTCAGTCCTTTTTTCGCCTGCCGCAACGCCGCAAGCATAAATTTTTCTTCTCTGCTTCTCTTTTTACTCATGTTCTCTGCCTTTTGTTTTCGTTCTTATCTCGTCGCTTTCTTCGCCGCATGCGATAAATCGGCAAGCGCGTTTTTGCATTTTCTCACCATGTCTTTCAGCTCCCCCGCGCCCAAAGGGTGCGCCGCTTCTTCCCGCCCCGCTTCCACTGTAAACGCGGGAATTCCCAGCGTTTCTATGCACCAGTCTTTGTAGCCGCCCGCGCTGCCCGAAGCTTCCCCCAAGGGGTAACCCGTAGAAAAGGAAAGCGATTTCGCCAGCGCGTAATCGCGGTAGGCGCGCATGCCTTTCTGATGAAACCGCCAATAAATTTCTTCGCCCTTCGTGTGAAAGGAAATCGTATAATCGGGGCGGATTTGCTCGGTGAAAGCTTTGAGAGCCTGCGTTTCCGGTTCGGAAAAAGGCTTCGCGCCCACGTAGTTTTCGCCGCCCGGCGCAAAAACGTTGCTTTTGCCGCTGCCCCATCTCGCCGCAAAATTCACGTTGAGATCCACTCCCCTGCCGTTGGCTTTCCAGAGCGAAAAATCTTTGCCGCCGCCGTTTAAATCGAGCAATTCCGCCCGGCTTGATTTCGGCGCGGAAGACAAGCCTTTCTGCGAAAGCAACGCGCCGTCCGGGTTTACAAGCGGCACAAACCACACGCTGCCCGAAACGTCGCCGCGGCGGAAATGTTCGAAAGCGAGATAGCTCGTGATCCATTCTCTGCCGTGGATGGCGTACTGTGCGATTCCCACGGGCGCGCCGAACCCGAGACGGATTGCAAAAAGATCTCTGCCGAACAGGCTTTTTCCGATCACGCGTTTTTCGCCGGGGGAAGAGAGAAAGAAGTTTTGCACATCTTTAAAAACATCCATACCCGCAGAATATGCGAATATTTCAAAATGTGTGACAGATTAAAACCTTTCCCTTGGTGCGGGCATCGCCCGTTTCGTAACGCACCCGCAGGGTGTTTCGTAACGCACCCGCAGGGTGTTTCGTAACGGATTGCCGCAATTCGTTTGAAATTTTAATTTCAGCCTTTGATATAGGCTTCCCCTTGGGGGGAAGCTCTGCCGCGAAGCGGCGGTGATGAGGGGCGCATCTTGTTTTCTATCGGAAATTTGCCTATCTATTTCATAGCCTTCCCCCCGGGGGGAAGGTGTCTGCGAAAGCAGACGGATGAGGGGCGAAGCCCATTTTTGGTTTTCTGAATATTTCGGAAGAAATTTCTGAAAATCAAGGAGCGCAGCATATGATGCGAAGCCCATTTTTGGTTTTCTGAATATTTTTAATAAAAAATTTCTGAAAGCCAAGGGGCGTTGTATAAACAAAAGCCTTATTTAAAAATCCCATTCCCGAACGCGCGTCAGAAACAAGCAAGACGCGAAAAGCGAGCATTTTGCGCCGCGAGTTTACTATGCGTAAATGAGCAAGCAAAAGCGCAGCTTGCCAAAGTATTGCGCCGTTTATCACGCGCGCCTATTTATGATAAACCGCTCCGCAGTTTATCATAAACGCCCGATACACCTGCTCGCACAACACCACCCGCATCAACTGATGCGGCAAAGTCATGTCCGAAAACGACAATTTAAAATCCGCCGCCCGCTTCACTTCCGTTGCAAGACCGCAGGAAGAGCCGATCACAAAGGTGATCTCTTTTCCTTCGTCCGTGCGCTTTTTTATAAGCGAAGCAAAGCCTTCGCTCGAAAGCTTTTCGCCTTCCACCGCCAGCGCGATCACATACCCGCGGCACGCGGCAAGAATGTCTTTCGCTTCTTCTTCAAGCGTTTCCCGCTCGGCGATTTCCCGTATTTCCACGCTTGCAAACCGCGAAAGCCGCTTCACGTATTCCGCCACCGCTTCCCGCCAGAAGCTTTCTTTGAGTTTTCCCACCGCCACGATCCGTATTTTTTGCATATATGCCCCCGCGCGCTACGCCACAAGCGCGGAAATCCAATTCAGCGCGCAAAGAATTATCCCCGTCAGCGCGTACAACACAAATCCTTTCACGTCCGACTTCGGTTTCGCCGTTTCCACCGTCTGCATTTCTTCGCGTTTTTCGGGGACTACCCCGTCGATATGCCCGTCGAAACATAAAAGATACGCCAGCGAAGCCAGAGCGGCAAAGCCTGCACCCCGCACGCTTCTAAAATCAGAATCAACGCGTTGTTCACGAAATGCGATACCACCGTGGGCAGAATACTGCCGGAACGCAGCGCGATCAGCGCAAAGCACGCCCCGCAGATAAACTGATAAATCGTCTGCGCGGGACTTTGGTGGTACAGCGCGAACAATCCCGCGCTCGCAAGCACGGCGGCAACCGCGCCGAATTTTTTCATGCCGCGAAAAAGTATGCCGCGGAAAAACAATTCTTCAAAGCACGCGGGCAGCACGGCGATCACTAAAAGCGCGGGAACGATTTTCGCGCCGCCCATCGAAGGCACGGCGGGCGAAGCGGGCGTATACCCGAATTTTTCGAGCCATTTTAAAAACAACCCGTTCACCGACGACAAAGATAACAGGCCGAGCTGCAGCGTGATCGCAACGCAGAAATAAATCGCGCGCGGCTTTTTCGCCACGTCTTTCACGCTCGCTTCCGTGCGCGAGAAATAAAGGTACGCCGTAGCCGCGAACGCCGCCTGCGGAATCAGATACGAGCAGTACAAAAACCAATCTTTTTCCTGATACCCGTCTTTCAATCCGCCGCAAAGCCGCGCCGCGATCAGAAAAAGCAGCAGAAAAATATACTGCCCCACGATCGCCGCCGAGAAGCTAAGCCCCGAAGCTTTTTCCGCGTTCAACCCCGCAAACAGTTTTTTCGTCTTTTTGAAATAAGTGCGTTTCATACGTATTATTATACCATTTTTTTCTCGATTAGAAAAGCAAAAACCACTAAAAAACCGTAAAAATCACGCGAAAAACACCACAATTTGCCGTTAATTTGCGTTGAAATTGCCTTAAAATCCCCCGAAAATCGTTGATTTCGGCTTGATTTTACAAGATT
>CALARO010000333.1 GCA_937888935.1 uncultured Clostridia bacterium | reverse complement strand
AAGCAGCTTTTAAAGAAGATCCGCGCGGTGGATAAAGGCAGAAAGAAGCTGTACGGCTTATTTTACGGCAAGGTGTGGGGCGATCGCGAAAACTACGATCTGTGCGTGAATACTTCGCACGCGGATATTCCCGCCGTAGTGCCTTGCATTGCCGAGTACGTGAAAAAATGGTACGAAAATAAATAATTTGCGATAAAGAAATTTACGCCCTGCAAACCGAGATTTGCAGGGCTTTTTTTGCGCCGGAAATCGCTTTATTTCCGATAATATTCTTCGAATAAATCGTTGGGCGTACATTCGAGAATATCGCAGATGGCTTTGAGATTTTCGAATTTGATCCCCGCCGTCTGATTGTTCACGATTTTATTGAAATTCTGATAGCTAAGTCCGAGCTGATTGTACAGCCAATATTTCGTTTTCTTCTTTTCTTTGAGTATTTCAAGGATTCTGAGCTTCATATTTCCCCCCTTTCGCGCCGTTTATTTTTAAAAAAATATCTATTGTACACATTATATACTAAGTTTTTGCTTGACATATAGACTTTTAGATTATATAATGTATACATTAGATATATTCAAGGAGATAAACGAATGAAAGACAAAAGAAAAGACGTAATGGCAAAAAGCGCGGCGTTGTACGTGACGATGCTTGCGGTGTGGACGGTGCTGGCGGTGTTTTTATGGGTGAATTTTATCCGCGTATTCAAAAGCGTGCCGTTTAAAAGCGAGATAGAAACCGTGACGAAAGCGCGGAAAATCTGCGCGCTGATTCTGCTCGGCTTTAACGCGGTTTTTATTTCTTATTTCTGGCTGAACGGCGTGAAAGATTTTATCTACGTTGTATGGTACTACATAAATCGCGGCAGGCTGATCCGGCGGCACAAAAGCGTAGCCGAAGCCGAAGGAATCAACGAAAACGCGAAAGTTTTGCTGCTCTACTGCACCTGCAACGATTTCGACGGCGCAAGTCTTTTGAAATCGCTTGAAAGGCAGACGTGGAAGAACGCGGAAGCGGTGATTCTCGACGATTCTTCAAACGAAACGTATAAAAAAAGTATTGACGAATTTGCGAAAGAACATAACATAAAAGTGGTGCGCCGCGCAGACAGAAAAGGGTTTAAAGCGGGAAATATCAATCATTTTCTTTTGAGCGACGAAATCAAGGGCAACTACGATTATTCGGTGATTCTCGATTCCGACGAAATTCTGCCCGAAAATTTCATACAGGATTGCCTGCGCTATTTTAATCGGTACAAAAACGTGGGGATCGTTCAGGGAAACCACATTTCCACGCGCAACAGAAATCTTTTTATGAAGCTTTTTCACATCGGCGTAAATTCGCATTGGCCTACGTATCAGACGATGAAGCATTTTTACGGATTTTCCACAATGCTCGGACACGGCGCGATGATTTCGCGCGAATGTTACGAAAAAGCGGGCGGTTTCCCCGAGCTGGTGGCGGAAGATCTGTGCCTTAGCATAGAAATACGGAATTACGGCTACTACGTGGCTTTTGCGCCCGAAATCGTCTGTGAAGAAGAATATCCGATCGACTACGCGGCGTTTAAGAAACGGCACTCGAAATGGACGCAGGGCAACCTGGAATTTATCAAAAAATACACGAAAAAAATCGTGAAATCGCCGATGAAATGGTATGAAAAACTCGATATCGTGCTTTTTACTTACAATTTGCCGCTGACGGCGATTTTCGCGTTTTTCATTTTTCTCAATCTCGTGTTCGCGCCCGTGATCGGCATTGATCTCGGCAGAGTATATAAGCTGTGGATGATTGTTCCCACGATTATTTTCTTTTTCTCGCCGATGCTCAACGATTTTATCGTGTGGACGTTCCGCTTAAATCCGCTGAGAAATCTCGCGTATTTCTTCTGCGTGATTATTCTGTACGGTTCTATGCTCACCACTTCGCTGGTTAGCGCCGCGCTCGGCATGGCGGGCAAAAAGGCGAAATTTATCGTTACGCCGAAATCTTCTTCGAAAGTCACGCTTTTGTGGGCGCTGAAATTTCAATGGAAAGAAATCGCGTTTTCTTCGTTGCTTCTTGCGTTAGGTTTGATTTTTCACGACGCGTTGTCCGTAATTTTAATCATCGCCACGGGATATTTAAGCATTATTCTTTTATTCTTTTCAAACAAACGGTATACAGAAGAAGAAACGGAAAAAATAGATCGGAAAACTTCGGAAATTTCGAAAAAAATCAACAGAGTTTATCTTCTCGAATCCGCCGCAAGCGGCGAAGAAAATCAAAAAGCGGCTTAATTCAGCCGCCGCAAATTTTATTTTTCCCCAGGGCTTGAAGCACCCGCTTCAAGCCCTGCCTTTTATTCGCTTGTTATGCGCCCTTTTTAGCCGAATAAAAACAAGCTTATTTCCGTTCGGCTACTTCTTCGGCGCGCGTGCGGAATACTTTCGGAAACGTGACGAGAAACGTGTTTGCCGTGATCGTTCCCGCCGCAAGATCCGCGATCCCTTCCGATAAATACACCCCTTTCGCGCCCATAAAATGCGCCAGCGCAAAGCAAAGCGGTATCAATATAATCACTTTTCTTAAAATCGCCAGCGCAAGCGCGCTCTTCGCCTGCCCCAAAGCCACGTTGATATTCTGCAACGTCATCTGCACGAAAAACATGATCGACCCCATCAGAAACAGCGGCGTGTATTTTTTCACGATTTCCGCCACGGCGTCGCTCGCCGAAAACATTTTCGCGTACATTCCCGGCGCGGCGAGCGATACGCCCCACACCGCCGCCGCAAAAACAAACGCTTCCAGCGTGACGGCGCGTATCCCTTCTTTCAGCCGCTTTTCGTCGCCCCTGCCGTAGTTATAGCTCACGAACGGCTGCATGCCGTACCCCATGCCGTTGAGCGGCAGAGAAATGAGCTGCAACGCGGAAAGCATAATGGTGAGCGCGGCGGTATAATCGCCGTTGCCGCCCGTGGCGCGGCGCAGATTTACGTTGAAAACGATTTGTATCGCGCACTCGGTTGCCGTCATGATAAACGGCGAAATGCCGAGCGACAAAATGCCTTTCAATCGCGCTTTATCGAATTTCATCTGCGAAAAGCGGAAAGAAAATCCGCTTCTTTTCGATAAGAAAAACGCGGCGATCCACGCGCACGAAACGGCTTGCGAAAGCACGGTGGCAAGGCTTGCGCCTTTGATCCCCATATCGAAAACGAAAATAAACAGCGGGTCGAGCGCAACGTTTAAAAGCGCGCCGGCAAGCACCGAAATCATGGCGGTGAGCGAAAATCCCTGCGCCGTGATAAACGGATTTAACCCCTGCGCGGCAAGCACGAACGGCGTGCCGAGCGCGTAGATTTTCAGATACGCTTCGGCATACGGCAACGCGGACGGCGGGCAGCCGAACGCCTGCACGATTTGCCTTGCGAACAAAAAACACGCGCCGCCGAGCAGCAGCGAAAGCGTGAATAAAAGCAGCGCGGAAGTATTGAAAATGCCGTTCGCTTCGGTTTCGTTGCCTTCGCCGAGCCGCATGCTTGCGCGGGGCGCGCCGCCCATTCCCACAAGATTGGCAAACGCCTGCAAAATCAGCGTGACGGGCAGCACTATGCCGATCGCCGCGAGCGCGTCCATGCCCGCGTTTTCGATTTTCGCCACGTACATGCGATCGACGGCGTTATACAAAAACGTGATGAGCTGCGCCGCAACGGCGGGCAGCGTGAGCCGGAATAAAAGTTTTGAAATACGCTCTGTGCCAAGGCTTGCGGTGGAAGCGTTCATTCTTTTTTCGCGCCCTGCCGCAAAGCCGCCGCGCCGCGCTTCTTCTTTTTGCTCTGCCGCACGATAATCTTCGCGCGGCTCTTCATAATCGAATCTTTCAATATGATTTTGCCGATCGAATCCGCCGTGATTTTGCCCGATTTCGGGTTTTTCACGCTGACGACGTCGCCTTTGATCGACGCGTTTACATGGCTGTATTCAAACGACAAATCGCAGTTTTCCGTGGTGCAGTCGATCAGCCGCAAACCCTTGCAATAGCAAAGCGGCTGCGTGCCGATAATTTTGCAGCGCACCAGCGTGAGATTTTCCGAATACCAGCCGAGATATTCGCCCTTTATCACGCTGTCTTTCACCGTCACGTTTTTCGTATGCCAGAACGCGTCTTTCGTATCGAAAACGCATTTCGTTAATTTCGCGTTATGCACGTACTGAAACGAGTATTTTCCCTGAAATTTCAGATTGCTCACGGTGAGATTTTTGCTGAGTAAAAACGCGTATTCCGATACGATCGAGCCGCCCGTAACGCGCACTTTATCGCACTTCCAGCCGAATTCCGGCGAAATAATATCGGTATTTTCGATACTCACGTTTTCGCACTCGCGAAGCGCCTTGATGCCGTGCATTTTCGAAGCGGAAATCGCTATATCTTTATCGTACCAGAGCGCGGCGCGGCAATGTTCCGTCATTTCGATTTTAGAAATCGACGCGCCCGTCACGTGCCAGAAAGGATAGCGAAGATCGAAATACGAATCTTCCACCTTTAATTTTCCGCTCTCTTTCATCGCGGATTCGCCGTCTTCTTCGCCTTCGAAACGGCAGTTTTTCACAAGCGCGTCGTGCAGATTGTACAGCGCGCGCTCTTCCGAAAACGTTGCGTCTTTAATCACCGTCATCGCAATTTTCTCCTTCGTAAACTCTTATTCTTTATTTATACCACCTTTCGGGCAATGTAAAACGCGCGTTGAAAAACGCGCGCTTTCACGGGGAAAAATTCAGTTTTCGCCCTTCGTATCGTTGGGTTTACCAGCGGAAATTTCACCCCCCCCCCCGTCGATTTTCGGGTTTTTCGCGTACTTTTTCGGCGTTGCGCCGGTGCGCTTTTTAAAGGCTTTCGAAAAGTAAAACGGATCGTTGAAGCCCACCAAAAACGCCACCTGCTGCACGGAAAAGCGATGTTCCTGCAATAATTCCTGCGCCCGCGAAAGGCGAAATCTTTGCAGGTATTCAAACGGCGTGATGCCCGTGATTTTCTTGAACACCGAGCGGAAATAATTGGGCGTGAAGCCGTACTTTGCGGCGAGCGAAGCGATGTCTACGTCTTCGGCGAAATGATAGCGCACGTACTGAATAAAGCTATCCACGCATTGATAATAATCGTCGTTTTTATCGGCGTCGTCTTCCCACAGATACGCCAGAATTTCAAGCATATCGCCCTTTAAAGAAAGGGTGTCGGAATGTTGCGCCGTGCGGTAGCGGTTTCGCGCCACAAGCGATTCCATGCGTTTTAAACATTCCAGCAGCCGGTCGAATTCGCGCGGGCGCGTTTTGAAAGGCCCTTTCATCAGTCCCACTTCTTCGCGATCGGAAGCGAGCAGTCGCCTGTCCGGCTCTACTTCCGCCACGCCCGGCACGCAGCGGGAAAGATACACGCTTTCCATATCTATGTCGGCGCGGGCGGGATCGTAAATCATATCGAAATGCACCACGTAGTACTTGCAGCGTTCGCCCTTTTTAATCACTTCGCGGTGCGTTACCATGGGCGGCATCAGGTGAATTTCGCCCGCCTTTACGCACACCTGTTCGCCGCCGTAGCGAAACCATATTTCGCCCCGGATCACGCAGATGAGCGCGTAATCGTACAGCATGCGCCGCGGCACGTGATGCTCGTCGGAATTGATATTGTAAAGCATGACGAACCTGACGTAGGGATTGACTTTCATCAGATCGAACGGCTTTGTGAATACGTCTTTCAGCATGTTGCGTTTTTCCTTTTGTTTTTATCGGGTTAAACTTACGATTTTCGTTTCGGCGGGGTCGAGCGTAAAACTCGTTTCGCCGCCCGGCAGCGCGATTTTCGCCGACTGCCGCAAGAGCGAGCCGTTGGCAAGAACAAGTTTCCCTTCCTTTTCGAAGTATGCGCAATCCACATACGGATTATCGGAAAGATAGTAATTTTCAAGGGGCGCGCCCGCGATTTCTTTAAGTTTTTTCAAAAGCGCGAGCAACGCCGTCGCGTTTTCGGGCGTGTGCTTATACGAAGACATATACGCCGCCGCGCCTTTGCCCGCCCTGCGGCAGGTGATCGCGAACGTGTTTTCTCCGGCGTTTTTCACGGCGTTTTTCAGAATTTTCGTATCGGGCGAAAAGATAAACGCCTGCGTTTTGCCCGCGAACGCGCCCGTTTTGATTTCTTCGCGTTCCGCCGCGGCGGGGTATCTGCCGTGACAGTTGAAATCGCCGCGATCGAGATCCACACCGAGCAGTGGCGCAAGGCGCAGATTTGTGGAAAAGCCGTCCGTTTCGGAAGCTTCGTTTACGCAAATCAGCGCGCCGCCGCGATGGACGAACGCCGCAACGCTTTCGTAAATTCCGCCGTCTTTCCACGCGCTGCCGCCGCCGTACGCGCTGTTTTTCACCCCCGCGACGAGCAGAATATCGCCCGAAATTTCGCCCTTTTTCAGCTGCGAAAAATCAATGAATTCCACCTGCACGGGCAATCCCGCAAGGCTTTCCAAAAGATTGAGAAGATCGAGATCGGGGTGTTCGTGGTAGTGTCCGCCGCAAGTCCACGTGCGAAGCGCGCCCCACCGCGTAAGCACGGAAACCTTGACGGGCAACGTGTACGGCGCGCCGCTTTTATGCAGCGTTTTGATTTTGCGGAAATCGTTTGCGAGCGACTCGATATAATCGCAGAAATCGGGGAAATTTTCCGTTAAATGCAGATAGCCGCCCAAACCGATGCGATCCACGCTTTGGCGCAGCAGCGCGCGGCGCACCGCGATCCAGTATTTCTGCGCGGGAGTTACGGGATCGCCGCCCTTTCCGAACACGGGTTCGCCCGTAAGACCCGTGGGGAAAAGATACGGATGCAGGCGGATTTCGTGCGTTTCCACGTTCGGCACGCCCGCGCACATGCACGCTTCGTATGCAGAAAACACGCACTTGATAATGCCGTCGAAACCGACGCGGGCAAAGCTGTCGGAATACGGCTCGCTGCCCACCCAGCTGTCGTCGTAAAACATATACGCCTTTTTGCCGTAAGCATGGACGATTTTAACAAGTTCGGCGGCAAAATCCGCCACGAAATTCTGCACGAAACGCATGTAATTCAAGTTGGTTTCGCCCCAGACGGTGTGGGTAGAGTGCCGTTTTCCGCCGTTTACAAAGTCTTCGAGCGTGATTTTTCCGCCCGTTTCCGCCATGTAATTTTCAAGCATTGAAGGACTTGCGGTGAAATCGTAAGAAGCCCAGTCGGTGAAGAGAAAGCGGTTTTTAAGATCGCTGCCCCAGATCCACACGAAGTTGTAAAAAAGCGAAGTGAAGCGCACCACGTTGGTGGCGGGGTGAGCTTCGCACCAGCTTTTCATGTAGTTTTTCAGATAGTCGCGCACGATCGGGTGGACGGGATCAATCTGCCGCAAATGTTCTTTCTGCCAGCCGTTCGTTACGTGATTGTACATGGAAATTTCTTCCCACACGCGAAAAGCGAAGAAATTCACCGAATATTCATGGTACTTTTTCACGTTTTTGATCAGCACCTTGCCGCCGCCCGCGTATTCCCACATCTCGCGCGGCAGCTCTTTATTTTCCGTGCGATCGAACGCCTGCCAGAATTTCTGCGAGCAGGCGCGATCGTCGATTTCGAATTGCTCGTTGAAATAGCCGCTAAGAAGCTCGATTTCAAGCGTATCTTCTTCCGCCGCGACGGGGAAAGAATACAGCGGCGCTTCCATCTGCGTTTCGGGGTGCGCTTTCGCAAATTCGTTATGCTCGCGGATCACGCAGATCGTGGAATACACGCCGTAACCCGCGGATAAAATTTCGGGCGAAAGTTGCGTGCCGTCGCTGTCTCTCACCACGTCCGCACCCCACTTCTTCGCAAGGCGCAAAGTCAGCTCTTCATATCCCGCTTCGCCGGGCAGCGTAAAATCACCGCCGGGCGTTGCGCTCGTTTTCAATTCGTCCGCGTTTTTCATCTCGTTTCCCCCGCTTCTTCCAGTATCGCCGCGCGGTAGGCGGGAATTTTTACGATTTCGCCCGCTGCCGCCGCGTAAATCCTGCCCGTGGCAGGCTCGTATACCGCCGCGTTTTTCATAACTTTCGCCTGCGCTTCCGCTTTATTGTTATTGTAATATACGCAGATGCCGCCTTCGTAGCTTTGCTTCAGCACGTTCGGCTGCGGCGCAAGCAACGCCCGTTTTTTCTCTTCTTTCCGTATCTTTTTCAAAAGCGTTTTCGCCGTGACTTCTTCGCCGAACGGAAGCTTACGCGCTTCGCATTTTTCGCCGATCGTCCGCCCGATCGAAATTTTCGTGCTTCCGCCGATTTTCGACGCGCCGTCCGCGCAGGCGCACGCCGCCGCGCCGCTTTCTTCGTCTTCTTTCAAAAACAGAATTTCCGCGCCGCTTTCCGAAAGTTTTTTCAGCGCGGCGATCGTTTCTTCCCGCAAAAAGTCGCATACAGGCACTACGATCCGCCGCATTTCCGCGTTTTTCGCGCTCGCTTTGCCCGCTTTTTCGGCTGCGGTTTGCAGCTCGTCCGCGTCGATAAACACGTATTCTTCGCCGTTTAAAAGCAGCGTTTTCGCAAGATTTCCCAGCGAACGATCGAGCGCGGTGAGTACGCCGTCGCGGGCGTATTTTCCGCAGCAGCGCGGCGCGAATTTCGATTGCGCGTCTTCCAAAGCGTAGTACACGCACGTGATTTTCCGCGTTTTTCTGCCCGATAACAGCGCGTACATTCTTCGCACGTAATCGTTGAGATAGCGCGACTGTCCGCGATTCAATCCGCCCCGGAAGCGGGCGAGCGCAGCCGCGTTTCCGCCGCTATATTCGCAAAGATTCGGCTCAAAGTAACTATTGATCTTGCGCGCGCCGTACATGTATAAAATGCTCAGCGCCCCGACGGTGTTTTCAAACGGGTTTTTATAGAACGTTTCGGCGTTGAAGAACGGGCAGTATTCCACCATGAAGCCGTCCGTCCCCTTTTTCTCGGCGATCATCTGCAAAAATTTTGGCGCGTTGAAATAGAAATCTTCGGGCGTGCATTGCAGAATATCCATGCCGGGATAGCCCGTTTTTTCAAGCACGCGCTCGTAGCTGCCGTAATTCGCCGCGTGTTCCCACACGTGTTCTTCGGCAAGGTAATGCCCCGCGATTTTCGTGCCGCGCTTTTTTAAATACGCGTTGATCTGACCCGTGTAGTTTTCCGCCGCAAGCTCGCCCACCGTTTCGTAAAAATCCGTGCGGATCTTGGGGTATACCCCGCTCGTTTCTTCAAAAATCAGCGGCAGATACGGCAGCAGCGAATAGCCGCGCCGCGCCCTGAATTCTTTAAACAGACTGCCCGTGTACGGCGCGAGCGCGTAATTGAAAACTTCGTGTTCGCGGGCGTAACTCGCCATCACGCTCGGCTCGTCGGTAAATACGGCGCGCGCGTTTTTGTACACATTTTCGTCCGCGGCGGCAATCGGCGCGTAAGCCACTTCTAAAAACCGCTTCACCGCGCGCTTATCGAGAATATCTATATACCGCTTGCGGCTGGAAATATTATGCACCGTGTGCGCGCCTTCGTAGGCGGGGCGCGTCACGAATATGTACGCCGCTTCGCCCGGCTGCAAGTCTATTTTAACGCGTTTCTTCGAAAATTGCAAGCTTTCGGCGGTATCGAATCGCAAATACGCTTCGCACGTATCCGAAAGATTTATTTTGTACTTCGCCGCATGCACGATTTTCGTTGAGTCGCCGTCGATTTCATAGGTAAACTCTTTCGGCTGCAAAAACGCTTCGAATTTGCGCATGTAAAAGCCTTTCGCTTCCAGCTCGGGGTGGTTTTCCAGCGTGATTCCGCCCGCCTGACCGCTCGGATACCCCGTTTCGTCGTAAATCCAGTATTCCAGCCCGCTTTCGTGCAGAATTTTCGCTGCGGCGGCGAGTTTTTCCACATTTTCCGCGTTCTTCGTGAAGCCGTTTTCGCCGCTCACGTTCGTCACCGCGCCCGAAAAACCGAAGTCTTTCAGAGCCGCGCACGCAAGGCGCACGTCGCTGCCCGGCAGACTGTGCATCATCGGATTGATCCCCGCCGACGGCGAAAGGTTTTCAAAAATTTTATCGTTCATAGTCAGTCCTTTATCTCGAAAATCGTAACGCGCGTGATTTTATACGCCGCTTTTTCGGTGCGCCACGATGTGCCTTCAAACCAGAATTCCGCTTCTTTGGGCAGGTACACGGGGAATAACCCGCTCGTTTCTTCTTTGCCGTTCGTGCCGCGCACCACGGGGTTCACCGTCACCTGCATGTTCACCCGCACCGTCAGTTTGTACTGCGCCAGCGGATCGCCGTTCACCGCGTAAGAAAATTTCATCGCGTATTCTTTCGCTTCGGGCAGTTTCACGGTGAATTTATCGCTCGTAAACGGCTCGTCGTAAATTACTCTGCCCGCTTTCACCGATAAATCTTTGCGTTTGAAATCGCCCTTTTCAAACGTTTTCGTAAGCATAATGCACCGCAGAATGTTTTCCGCCGAACGCCTGAGATCGCAAAGCGTAAGATTGCCCTTTTTCAACTCTTCCGCCAGATCGTCTTTATACGTAGCCGCGTCCGCCACCACCATGTACAAATCGTTCTGCGCGCGCACCATCGCGGCGAGATTTTCGATTTTCGCGTTCTCGTCCGCGCCGCCCACGCCCTTGATACCGTTGCCTTTATCCAGCGCGCCGATCGAATCGCACGCCGCCCACCAGTCCGTCATCACCGCGCCGTCAAACCCCCACTCTTCGCGCAAAATCTGCGTTGTGAGCGCGTAAGAATTCGAACAATGCACGTTGGAAATGCGGTTGTACGACGTCATGATATACTTCGCATGACCGCGCCGCACCGCGATTTCAAAGCCTTTTAAGTAGATTTCACGCAGCGCGCGCTCGCTCGTTTCTTCGTCCACCGAGCCGCGCTTCAATTCCTGCTCGTTGCAGGCAAAGTGTTTCAGGGTGACAAACGCGCCGCTTTCTGCCATGACTTCCGCCATCGCCGCCGCCGTTTCGCCCGTGAGATACGGATCTTCGGAATAGTATTCGAAATTGCGCCCGCCCAGGGGGTGGCGGTGTATATTCATGCCCGGGGCAAGCACTACGTCTACCCCGTGCAGCTGCAATTCGCCCGCAAACCCTTCGTACACCGCGCGCGCCGCATACGGATTCCACGCGCACGCAATCAGCGTTCCCGACGGAATCTGCTGCGTTTCGATACAACATTCCAGCCGCACCCCGCTCGGACCGTCGCACGTGGTGATCACGGGTACGCCCGCTTTCGCCCACGCTTCCGATACGCCGCCGAAGCAGCTCGCCGAACCCGTTACGCTGCCTTTCACCGAAGACATGCCTTCGCCGCGCACCAGCGCGCAAAGCTCTTCCGCCGTAAACTGCGCGATAAATTCTTCAAGCGTGCGCCTGCCGCTTTCTACGTCTTTTAATTTTATGCCTTTATCGCCCGTGACCGGATAGCACGGCGGATTTTTTTGTAACGCGCGCACGTCGAGCGGGGTTTTCTGCTGCGCCGCCGGCTCGAAAAAGTACGTTTTGCCGTCTTTCGTAGCCATTTTATCGAACGCGAACACGGGCGCAAGACATTGCGAACACCGCGAAATCACGCGCAATTTTTCCTGCGTGAAAGAAAAGCATTTTTCCGCTTCGCGCACGTTTTTGCCCGCGTAAAATTCGTATTCGCCCGCTTCAAGCACGTAGCAATACGCCGTATCTTCGCCGCCCTTTTCCGTCGCGGATTTGCCTGCGCCCGCCGCCGCGGATTTGCCCGCCGCGCCCGTATCGTCGTAAGAAGAAAGCGCGTAGAAAGGCACGGAAAGTGAAATTTTTTGCAATTCGCCGGGCTGCAATTCTTCTGTTTTCTGAAAGCCGCACAGCACGCGGGCGGGTTTGCCGAGCGCGCCCTGCGGGGCGGAAACGTACAGCTGCACCACTTCTTTGCCGCGCGCGCAGCCGATATTTTTCACCCGAAAAGCGAAATGCACGGTATCGCCGCGAATTTCCGCTTTTTCGAAGTCGATTTCGAAATTAGTGTAGGTTAAGCCGTAGCCGAAAGGAAAAATCACCTGATTTTTCGCGAACGTTTCAAAATAGCGGTAACCTACGTAAATATCTTCGCTGCGGAAGTTGCGCACTTCGTTGCCGAACGCGGGTTTGCCCGTGAGCTGCGCCGAAACTTCCTGCGGATAGTCTTCGATTTTCGCCACGGTATCGGAAAGCCTGCCGCTCGGGGGCGTAACGCCGAAAAGGGCGTCCGCCGTGCCGCGCGCGCCTTCTTCGCCGCCCTGCCACACAAGCGCAAGGGCGGGTACGGAAAGCTCTTCGTGCCACGAAAGATCAATTAAGTTGCCCGAGTTTACAAGCACCGCCGCCCTGCCCGCAAAATATTTGCAGATCAGCGCGATCGACTGCCTTTCTTCGTCGGATAAATACCAGTTGCCTTTTTCGGCTTTGCAGTCGTACCCTTCGCCGCAGATACGGGAAAGAATAAACACGGCTTTATCGCTTTGCGCCGCCGCCCGCGCCACCAATTCTTCGGGAAGAAAAGGTTGCTTTTGCGAAGCGGGGTAAGTCCAGCCGTCGCCTTCGGCGGGGTTGGCGGCAATAAAATCGCGATAAAAAGCCGAAACTTCGGCATTGAGCGCGGCGCGGGAAGAGAACTCATCGTAAAACTGCGTGATATAGGGGCAGTTTACTCTGCCGCCCGAGCCTGAGCCGCTTTTTACGTATTCGAATTGACCGCGTGAAAACAAGGCGATTTTATCGGTAGATTTAAAAGGCAAAACGCCGTTTTCGTTTTTTAAAAGAACGATGCCTTCGGGGATCAATTCTCTGCAAGCTTTTTGGTATTTTTCTACTTGAAACATAATTTTTAGTAAATAATTTTGCTTACCTTCCCCTTTTCACGGGGGAAGGCTTGCTTTTGCTTTATTTTACGCCTTAGGGTTAACGCAGGAATACCGCAAATTGTTATAATACATCACTGCGGGAGTTTCCGCCGAGCCGCCCCGCGGCGAAAATCTCATCGATCCCCAGAAACCGCCTTTATTTCCCGTAGTAAGCATGATAATCGCAGTATACCACGTATCTTTTTGCAATTTATCTACTTTATTGCCGTCTTTATCGTAAAAGCGCAGAATTTCCGCCGTCTTGCCAGAACCGGGGTGGAAGCCGTTCCATTTACCCCAAACGCCGTCATTGTTATATGTAAACGTATAATTATAAGAGGGTAAAGTTTCGTTAAACGTTGCGGTTACGTCTATTCTCAATTCTTTTTTATCGGAATCTTTATCATCTTTACAGATATTGTCCCAGAAGTAAACGCCGCTTGTTGCGCCTGTGAAATATACGTCAAACGAAACATACTTCACGCCTTTCGTAAGAACTCTTTGTGTTTCCGCTTCACTAACGCCAAGGATACACAAACCGGCTTCCCAAGCATTACTCGTTGTTTCAATTTTTTTACTACCCGCAAAGTCACCTTCCGCTACCGGTGTTTCCGTGGTTGAAGATGTCCCGACATTCAAAATATCAGAATATGCCGCGGAAACGTCAAACGGATCAACCGCCGAATTTTCGATTTTCACGTCTTTGAAATACAACGTGTTATTTGCGGGAAGATCCCAGTACATCTCGCCGAAACGCGCCGGATCGTGATAATTCGTATGCACGGGGAAAGCCACGGTATACCACGTATTCGTATTCAATTTAAACGTTCTGTATCCGTTTTCGTCGTAATACGCAACTTTCGACTCATTGAGTTTATAGCCGTTGTCAGAGCCGCCCACGCTTGAATCGTACCAGTCAAACGCTACCGCCCAGCTACCCGCGGCGTTATCGCCCAATTTCGATACCAGGTTAAACGCCCCGTAAGCGGTGTAGTACGCTTTCATCGTAACGTAGTTTATAAGATGCACTTTGCTGTCTTCGGGAACGGTTACGCCTTTAATCACTTTATAGTTGTTTGCGTTTGCAAATTGAAGTTTATTGCCCGTAAACTTATACGCGCCCGCAAAATCGCCTTCCGTTTCTTTCGTAATGCTTCCCGCCGAAGAGAACGGAATATAACTTTCCGATTCGTAGTAACGCTTGATAGAAAGCTGTTGTCCGCGGTATACAGGCTCTGCCGTGGTGGATAAATCCGTACGCAAAACGTAATTTTCTTTCGCGTTCCCCGCCGCCGTAAGATCGTATTTTTCGCCGATTTTCACGGAAACGGTTTCGGAATTGCTCACTTCCGTTTTATATGTGCCGATCGTGATATCTTCAAGATAGTTATCCGCCGTTATTTCTACGTTGGCTGTGGCAAGCGCGGTGGCGTTTTCAAGGTACTTTTCCTGTACGTACGTTTTCGCCGCCGCGTTCGTTACTTCTGTATCGGCAACGTATTTCGCCGCTACATAGTACGCGGAGCGGGTGTTGTTTTCCGCGTCGCCGCCGAAATATTCCGCAAATTTGTATTGCGGCGTTTCTTCGCCCTTCACGGTGTATTTCACGTAGCCGCGCCCCACGAATCCGCGCGTAAGATTGCCCGCTTTAATCGTGTGCATATACCCGCTGAATACATAATAATTATCGGCGTTATCGATTTTCAGATTCGTTTCCGAAGCCGGCGTAAGCGCGGTTTCCGTTACGTTGATGGCGGCATATTTTCCTTCCGCCGCGGTTTCTTCGTTGAATACGTATTTCGCATTTGCGCCGAATAAGTTTTCCGCATTGAATTCCGCGGCTTTCACGCTCTCTACGGGAGCGATCAGCATGCCCCATTCGATATTTTCGTACTGCGTTTTATCCAAAGCTTCGTAATCCGCCTTGGATACCTGCATGGTGAAGCGCAAACCGGTGCTTTCTTCGGTGTTGCCCTCCTCCGCCGAGCCGATGCGCATCGAAGCGCCCTTTACCATGCCGATAGAAATGTCGGCAAGCGTTTTTGCAGCAGTTTCTTCTGCGTTGGCGGTAAAAGCCAGCGAGCCGCCCGCCAAAGACAGGGCAAGCACGGCAAATGCGCCGCAAAGAATGTTTCTCTTATTTTTCATTTTTTTTCCTCCTTTTACTCCGATTCGCCCGTAGCAGGATTGCCCGAAGCCACTTCCGCGAAGATATCGCCGAAGCCTTGTTCACTCTTGGCAAGGTTGCTTGTTCTTACCGCGTCGCTTTCGTTGAAAACGATTGCGTCGAGGCGTGGTGTGGTGTAACGTTTCATACTTTCCTCCTTGATTTTGCCTTTCGGCAGATTTTATTTTTGTTCGTTTTCTTCCGCTTTTTTACGGCGGAAGAAAACAAATTGCCTTATTTTATTTGCCTTGCTTTTTGTCATTTCGCGTAGATATTCGCGTTGCCGTAATCGGCGTTTCTCAAATATACCGTTGCGCTTGTGTTCGGCGCTTCAAAAGAGAAGAACATTCTCAAAGTACCCCACGTTTTTCCCGGTACGGCTTTCACGGGAATCGCCACTTTATACCACGTGTTATTCTGCACCGTCGTCACCTGATTGCCGTCTGCGTCGTAGAACAATACAATGCCGTCCTTTTTGTCGACGCCGATCGTGCGGGTATCGAGATAATTATCCACGCCGCCCATATAGCCGAGCTGATCCTGCGTAAAGAACCCCGTTACGTTTTCGAAATACATTTCCGCAAAAACAAATTTCGAAGTGTACACAGGCGAAGAAGTATCGCCGAAAACCAACGCGGACTGCCATCCGTCTGCCGTTTCTCCGCTCTTTGTAAGCGCGTACTTATACGCGTTTTTGAAAGCGCCGTCTTCGGTGATCAGCTCTTTCGTGCCGCCGTTCTCCGTGCCGATCGTTACGTTGAGATATTCGTCGGGATCTTTCGGCACTTCCGCGGGAGCGGTGTTGTGGAATTTCAGATCTTTCACGTACGTGATTGCCGCGCCCTCGCCTTCGCCTTTCAAAAGACGATAGTATATCGACGACCATTGCGTGGGCTTCGCCGCGTACTCTACGGGGATCGTAAACGTGTACCAGGTATCTTTTTCGAGATAGCGCACGTAATTTGTGCCGGTTTCGTCCATTAAATACACGTTGCGCGCCGTTTTTGTATTTTCCTTAATCGAAATGTAATACTGCGCCGCGCCCTTGCCGTCGTTGCAGAACGACTGCACGTCGATTCCGCCGAAATTGCCCGTTACGTACATTTTAAACGTGATGTAGTGATAGCCTTTATCGTAGAAATCGCCCGCCGGGTGGAAAGAAGAATCGTGAATATTGCTGAATTGCAAACCGTCGCTCCATCTGTTTTCCGCGCTGACGATCGCGCTCGTAAGAGTGGAAGTATACTTCACCGTGCCGGCAAATTCTTCGCCGTCGGTTTCCGCTTTGGCAAACGAAAGAGTTTCGTAATCGCTGCCCGAAATGAAGAAATCGGAAACGGGGCGTTCGCCGGTGAAGTTTGCGGGGATATGCCCGTTCGTTTCGTAGTAGCGGATATTATCAATATACGCCGTTTCGTTCGCGCCCGTAAGAGATACGAAAATCGACGCGCGCGACCAGCCGGAAATCGGTTGATATGCATCGCGGAACGCAAGCGACACCGTTACCCACTCGCCCTGCGGAATGGTGTAGAGGCGTTTGCCTTCGCGATTCATCACGGCTACGTATTGATCCGTTTCGAGCGAAGAGCCAATCTTGTTGCCCACGGTTAAGCGGTACGTTTTAGAATACAGCCAATGCCCGAGCGTAACCGAGAGATTCGCCGCGTTTTCCGCATAGAAATCAAACGTGAGATAATTGCCGTGTTCGGTGAGATTGAGCATGCCCACGCCGATGTTCGAATCGTCGGAAGGCACAACGATCAGCTGATTTTTCCAGGCATCCGCTTTGCTCGGAGTGGTATATTTATAAGCGCCCGCATGCACGCCGTCGTCGGTGATACCGTCCACCGCGCCCGCCTTTTCGTACTTCGTGCCGGTATCCACGCCGTAAAGGTGCAATTCTTCGTTCGTCGCCTGCACGTAGCCGTCCTTTTCTTCGTAGACGCGCGTTTCTTCGGGCAGGAACGTACCGTCCAGATAATAGCGCATGTTATCGAAATACGCCGTTGCGCCCGTCTGACCGCTCGTGAAGAAGAAGCCCACCACCGCGTTGGGATAATTGAACGCGTAGTATTTCATATCGTACACGATGCGAATCCACTGATTTTTGCGCAGAACGCCCGTTTCTTCCCACTCGCCCGCGTCGTTTTCCTGCAATACGCGCATATAGCTGCGATGGAAATACTGATTGAAATCGATAAATTCGCAAAGCGCGCCTTCGTGCGAAGAATCGCCGCCCGAGCCTACGTACAGCTGATTCACCGGCTTATGATACTCTTTGCCGTCCGCGCCCGTGAGAATTTCGCCGTCCACGTAGTAAAGATCGTAAGCAAAGTATCTGTACCCCTTGCGGTACGCTTCCACGAAGTTTGTGCCGAATTCGCCCACAAGCGCGCGGTGCGACCACATCTCCGTATTATTATTGCCTTCGTTTTTGATCGTGCCGAACGTGAGCTTCATCATGTCTGCCGACGTTCTTCCGCCGATTTCGCCTTCTTCTTTCGTGATACCCGTGGTTTTCGTCTGTCCGTCGGCGGGATCTACGCCGCCTACGGGCGAGGGTACAAGCGTTTCTTTCACGTAGTTTTCGTGAATGATCACGGGCAATTCGCCGTACACCGAAGAATCGGCAACATACGTGGCTTTGATTTTCGCCGTACCCGATTTAATCGCCTGCACCGCGCCGCTTTCCGATACGGAAAGATTGCCCGCGCCCTCGATCACTTCGTACTTCACGGCGGCGTTCTCGATCACTTTTCCCGCTTTCACCACTTTGGGGGTAAGCTGCGCTTTCGCAAGTTTCGAATCCGCCTGATAAACTTCCAGCGTTTCCACATTGAATTCGAGAATATTTGCCGGCTTCACCTGCACTTCGAAAATTTCCGCAAGCGATAAGCCTTTGTATTCGAGAGCGATCGTCAGCTCCGTTTTGCCGAGCGTCAGTCCCTCGATTTTTCCGTTCTCGTAAGAGATCATATCCGCTTCGGCTGCAGTCACCTCGTATTTCGAAAGATCTACAGGCATCTCTTTATCGAGATATGCCACTTTCACGGGAAGATCGATGGCAACCCCGAGATACACGGAAGGATCGGGCATTTCAAGCACCGGCTCTTCGCCCGAATCGCGCACCTGCACGGCAAGTTTCGCTTTCGCGTTTCCTTGCGCCACCGTGAGAATGACTTCCGTAGACTGCTTCGCTTTGCCCGTGCCGATGATCATGCCGTTTTCGTAGCGCACGAGATCTTCGTGATCGGAAGTTACGGTGAGCGACGAAAGATCAACGCCGTCTTTCACGGGTAACGCGCATTCTTCGTAACAATCCAACCAGATTTTGCTTTCTTTCAGAAATGCGCCTTCTTCGCTTTTCTGTGCGCATGCCGCCGCACCGAAAAGGAACGCGCCCGCGCTTACGCCGAGAAGGGCGTAAACTCCTCTTTTTAAAGTAGTTTTCATTCTTTTTATCCCCTTTTAACTTTTATTTGCCTTGCAAAACGCGCCCATATAGCCCGTTTTCGCAATATCGTTGCCGGAATAATCATACGCGTTCATCACGGGCAGCAGTTTGCCGAGCTTCAGCACCTCCGCGTTCGCCGCAAACGCCGCCGCGGCGGCTAACCCGTCTTTCGCTTCAACGCCCGCAAACCCGGGATCGATAAAGTATGCGTTTTTGCTGATGTACGCCGTGGCATTCTTCACGGATTCGTTGAATTTATCGTTGAAGCCGTAAAACACGTTGCCGTCGAATACGCACGTTTCCGTTTCGCAAAGCGCAACGTCAATTACCGTGTCCTCGTTGTCGCGCGCATAGAAGATATTGTTGCGGAAATTCCAGTTCCGCGCCTCTGCGAGATAGCCGTTGATGGCGGAAAGGAACATCTTCTGATTCTTCACGTTGCCGGGATAAATCACCACGTTGTTATCGAAATCGAGCGAGCCGATGGTTGCCTGAAATCTCACCGCCGGACCTTTGTTGTCCGCAAAAACGTTGTTTCTCAGCTTGTTGTTTTCCCAGTGCGCCGAAACTTCTTTGCGGATGGGAAGCCCGTCTTCGTCCAGCACGAAATTGCCGTTTTTATCGTATTGCAATTCGTTGGAAGAAACGCTGCAAAGAAGAATTCCGCCGCCCGCATTGTGATGCGAATAATTATATTGGAAAAGTACATCGGAATTGCCGATATCGATATCGAAGCCCTGCCCGTCGCCGCAGCCGTTATCGAGGTGCGTATACGCCGCCTCGTTGTATTGCATCACGAGATTTTCGCAGGAGTGCGGCCAGATGCCCGCGTTGTAATATCCGCCCCTGCCGAGATACGAAGCATGATAAGAAGTGTTGCGCTCGATATAGCTGTCGCGCGCGGACAACAGCACGATGGAATCGCCGCCCACGTACGAAAGATCGTTATCGCGGATCACGAAATTCCTTAAAGGATAGTAGCCGTACTCTTCGCCCGTAACTTCGTCTTTATAATACTTGCCCTTGCCGAAATCGTGTCCGGGGCGACGCGACCACGTGGAATCGAGAAACATGCCGCTTCTTGCCACGCGCTCGATCGTGTTGTTTTCGATCCACACGTTTTCAAGCCAGCTCGCGCCCTGAAATTCGTCTGTAGGGCTGGAGCAGAAAATACCGCCGTTTCCGTAATCGTAGCGGGAATCGGGGCAGATCTGCTGCACCTGCGCCCCCGTCAGCGTGGCGGTAAGCGTTTCGGGCGTGGCGGTTTCGTCGAGTCCGAGCGCCGCGGTATCCCACACGTAATTGATGTCGTGTATGTAGCA